>NZ_JBSFNC010000094.1:0-37056 GCF_053586895.1 Amycolatopsis sp. NPDC003731
TTTTCCCCCCCCCCCCCCCACCCTTATATACAGTTGAACTAACACACTATCCCCCTCCCCGCCCATCTTCCGATCGCCCGCGCTCCCCCCCCACCACCCGGGGGGCGAGCTGACCCCGGGTCAGCTCGCCGCGAAGGAAGGCGTCCAGCCCCCTTCGATGACGAGGGTGATCGCCGCGCTCGAGGAGCTGCGGTTCGTCGAGCGGCGCCCGCACCCGACCGATGGCAGGCAGGCCATCGTCGAGCTGTCCGAGAGCGGGCTGGCCTACGTGCAGAAGGCCATCTCCGTGCGGGAGGCGTGGCTGGACCGGCAATTGGCGGAACTCGGCGACGAAGAGCGGGAAGTGCTCTCCAAAGCCGCCGAAATCATAGACAGGATGGCGGGGAACTAACCACGGTGACGGCCACGGGTAGCGAAACCAAGCGTTCGATCCAGACCACTGCTACCCGGGAGACGGCCGCACCGCCGTCCGCGTCGCCTCCATCCTCTCCCCAGCGCGGCAGCATGTTCGCCTCGCTGCGTGTCCGCAACTACCGGCTGTTCTTCACCGGCCAGGTCATCTCGAACATCGGCACCTGGATGCAGCGCATCGCCCAGGACTGGCTGGTGTTCACCCTCAGCGGCAACAACCCGATCGCCCTCGGTGTCGCGGTCGCGCTTCAGTTCACGCCCACGTTGTTCCTTTCGCTCTGGGCCGGCGTCCTCGCCGACCGCGTCGACAAGCGGCGGCTGCTCACCTGGATCCAGGTGGCAGCGTGTTCGCAGGCCGCGATCCTCGGCGTGCTCGACCTGAGCGGGATCGCCGCGCTGTGGCTCGTCTACGTCCTGTGCTTCACGCTCGGCGTGACGGCCGCGCTGGAAGTGCCGACGCGGCAGTCGTTCGTCGCCGAGATGGTGGGCCGCGACCAGGTGGCCAACGCCGTCGCGCTGAACTCGTCGATCTTCAACATGGCGCGGATCGTCGGCCCGGCGATCGCCGGGTTCGCGATCACCTGGATCGGCACCGGCTGGCTGTTCATCGCGAACGCGCTGAGCACGGTCGCGGTGATCACCGGGCTGGTCCTGATGAACCCGGACAAGCTGTTCCGCGTCGCGGCGGTGCCGCGCGAGAAGGGCCAGCTCGCCGAGGGCCTGCGCTACGTGCGGCGGCGGCCGGATCTGGTGACGGTGATGGTGCTGGTGCTGTTCGTCAGCACGTTCGGCATCACGTACTTCAGCTCGCTCCCGATCGTCGCGGCGAACGTGTTCCACACCGCCGCCGACGGCTACGGCCTCCTCTCGACGCTGGTCGCGGTCGGCACGTTCACCGGCGCGCTGATGTCCGCCCGCCGCGGCACCAAGGGGCGGCCGCGGGTGCGGCTGATGCTCGTGTCGGCGTTCTTCCTGGGCGTGTTCGAACTGCTCACCGCGTTCATGCCGACGTACCTGACGTTCGGCCTCGGCCTGATCCCGCTCGGCTTCGCCACGATGACCTTCCTCAACACGGCGAACGCCCTGGTGCAGACGTCCGTCAGCCCGGAGATGCGGGGCCGCGTGATGGGGCTGTACGTGCTCGTGCTGATCGGGGGGAACCCGATCGGCGGGCCGATGGTGGGGTGGATGGCCCAGGAGTTCGGCGGGCGGTCTCCGTTCTACATCGGTGGGGCGGTCTCGGCCGTGGCCGCGGTGGTGTGCGCGGTGGTGCTGATCCGGCGGGGCGGGATTTCCTGGCCGGTGAAGCGCGGCCTGGGGCTGCGGGTGCTCAAGCGGGCCAAGGTCTGACGGAACGTATCGGTTGGTATCCATGGCGTGACCGTAGCCGCGACCACCGACAAAAACCGGGGCTCCTAGCCATGAGTGTCACCCGGAAGAGTGAGATCCGAGTCTCCGCCGCCGACCTCTTGCCCGCGGAGATGAGGTTAGGCTAACCTCATACATGTCCGCTTCGTGGTGGGAGCGGCAGTCAGTTCGGGAACGGACGGAGCCCCGGCCCTGGGAAAACCCCAGGCCGGGGCTTCGTTCACCTCAGCGCAGTGTCGGGCTGGGGCACGTCACCCGTCAAGGGACTCCCGCCCGGTGGTACCGGCAAGCGCGTCAGCGTCATCCCGAAGTACACGCGATATGCCAGGTGGACCGCCTCGGGAGACGGCAGGCGAACCTCGTTCCGGACGCCGTCCACCGTCTCGATCAGCTTGTCGCCCGACAGTGTGACGCGGCCCTGGGACGTCGGGCGGGAGCACGTCAGCGACTGCGTGAAGTGGGACTCGGGGGACGTCGTCTGCCACCACGCCATCGGGATGAAGTCGGCCAGCGGGCGCGGGCGGCGCTCCAGGCGGTACTGCGGCTTGCCGTCCAGCAGGATGTCGACGTCGCCGTGCGGGGCGTCCAGGATCAGGAACTCGCCGTCCGGGTCGAGCTGGGCGTCCACGGCGGACAGGCGCAGCGGGTGCCGGGCGAAGCGGCCGAAACCGACGTCCACCAGCCACTCCTCGGCGTCCAGGGAGACGACGATCGCCGCGTGGTCCAGCGGTGGGCCGACTGTGCCGTCGGGGCGGAAGACCTGGGCCGCGCGCAGCGAAGCGTCGTAGCCCAGCTCGCGCAGCAGGGCCGCGAACAGGCCGTTCAGCTCGTAGCAGAATCCGCCTCGCCGGCGGCCGACGATCTTGGCGAACAGGGCCTCCTCGTCGAGGACGACCGGCTCGCCGAGGTGGCTGCTCAGGTTCTCGAACGGCACCGCGGCCAGGTGGCGTTCCTGCAGGTGGCGCAGCGTCGCGAGATCGGGCGCCGCCGGGCGGGCGACGCCGAGGCGGGCCAGGTACGCGTCGATGTCCATGGCACCCACTCAAACACCTCGACCGCGCTGGAGGTCAAGGCGTTTTCACCCGGCGCGAAAACGGGGCCCTCCCGGAAGGGAGAGCCCCGTTCGACGCGGAAGAACTCAGCCGAGCAGCAGGCCGTTGCCGCCCGCGACGGCGTTGTCGAAGCGCTTGCTGATCTCGGCCCAGTTGAAGATGTTCCACAGGGCCTTGACGTAGTCCGGCTTCACGTTCTTGTAGTCCAGGTAGAACGCGTGCTCCCAGACGTCGACCAGCAGGATCGGCACGGTCGGCAGGATCAGGTTGTTGTGGTGGTCGCGCAGCTGCTGGGTGATCAGCGTCTTGCCGATCGGGTCCCAGGACAGCGCGCCCCAGCCGTTGCCCTGGATCGTGGTCGAGACGGCGGTGAACTGCGCCTTGAACTTGTCGAAGGAGCCGAACGCCTCGTCGATCGCCGCGGCGAGCTCGCCGGTCGGCTTGTCGCCGCCTTCCGGCGACAGGATCTTCCACCACACGACGTGGTTGGCGTGGCCGGCCAGGTTGAAGGCCAGCGTGGTCTCCAGGCCGACGATCGAGCCGAAGTCGTTCGCTTCGCGGGCGGCTTCGAGCTTGTCGAGCGTGTCGTTCGCGCCCTTGACGTAGGTCGCGTGGTGCTTGCTGTGGTGCAGCTCGTTGATCTCGCCGGAGATGTGGGGCGCGAGGGCGCCGTAGTCGTAGTCGAGATCGGGGAGCTCGTAGCGGGCCATTGGCCCTCCTTCTGTCTTCGACACAAGTTTCCGGTACCGAACCTAGTAGCACACGCCCCCTCGCGGCGAGCGGGGGCGCGTGGCCGTCACAGCTTGGGACGGCGGTCCGTAGATGGCGTACCCCGGAGGTGCACCACCCGAAACCGAGCCTGCGACTTGGACTTAAGTGGAGGTCAACGGCCTGTGAGATCAGGCACGGAACTCGTCGAGGCGCAGCGCCAGCTCGTCGAAGACGGCGACGTTGCATTCGAAGGCCACCAGCGTCTCGTCGATCACGCGGGCGCGCTCGGCCTCGTCCCAGGGCGCGTTGTCCAGCTTCGCCCGGTACTGGTCCCGGAAGCGGGGCGCGCTGCCGATGCGGTCGAAGTGGTAGAACAACGCGCCCGCCTCGGCGACGTCGTAGTTCTTCTCGAGCGTCCGCCGGATGACCTGGCCGCCGGCGATGTCGCCGAGGTAGCGCGTGTAGTGGTGGGCGACGTACCCGCCGGCCCACGCCGACGCTTCGCGGATCCGGTCGGCGTACGCCCGGGTGGAGGCGAGCGGCGAGATCGTCGCGCGCCAGTCCGGGCCGACCAGGTGGGCGAGGTCGCGTTCGAGGAGCGGGAGGCGCCGCAGCTCGTCGAAGACGAACTCGCCGCCGACGGGGTCGCCGGCCATCGCGTCGCTCGCGGCCTCGATCGCGCCGTAGACGAAGTAGTACTGGATCGCCAGCTGGGTGTAGCCGTCGCGGGTCAGCTTCCCGCCGAGCAGGGCGCGCATGTACGCGGAGTAGTTCGCCCGGTCGTGGACTTCGAGCGTCGACGCGCGCAAGGTCGCCGAGAAGGGGCGGGCGTCCGTGGTCACCGACATGGGCAAGCCTCCCGGCGATCGATCTGACACGCTGTCAGAAAGATCGTAGGGCATGAATCGGACTTAGGCCACCCTAAACTCTCGCGCCCACCGCCCGCAGGACGAACCGCACCGCCGCTTCGACGACGTCCTCCAGCTGGTCGGCGGGCCCGTCGACCAGGGTCCGGTTGCCCAGCGCCGCGGTGATCATCGGGATCAGGACGTCCGGGTCCTCGGCCGGCCAGCGGCCCAGGTCGACGCCGCCGGCGAGGATCGCGCGGAGGCGGTCGGTGATCGGGTCGGCGTGCGCGCTGATCCGCCGGTACGCCGCCGGCGCCAGTGCCGACGCGAGGGCCGTTCCCGGTGGCATGTGGTACTCGGCCAGCACACGCAGCTGCAGCCGGACGAACGTCGCCAGCTGGTCGACCGGGTCGGCCTGGGCCTCGACGGCTTCGGTCAGCCGCGTGACGTACTGGGCCGCTTCGTCTTCGACGAAGGCGACGAGCAGGCTCTCCTTGTCGGGGAAGTGGTTGTACAGCGCCGTCCGGCCCACTCCGGCCGCCGCGGCGACGCCGGCCAGCGTGATCGCGTCGAAGCCGCGCTCGTAGAGCTGCGCGCGCAGCACTTCGAAGACCCGGGACCGCACCTCACGCCGGTGCGCCTCCAGCGACTCACCGAGAATTTTCGGCATCCGCCCAGGCTAGCGTCAATCGGCCACCGGCCACGTGTGAACCGGTTCGCCCGCCTCGGACAGTTCCAGGTAGCGCCCCAGCATCAGGCTCAGCGCCGCCTCGCGGTCGAGGCCGCGTTCCTGCGCGCGCAGGACGTAGTCGCGCTGCCAGGTCGCGCCCGTCCGCCGCGCCAGGCAGCGGCGCTCGATGATCCCGAGGTAGCGCTCGCGGGCTTCGTCGGAGACGTCGGAGCGGCGCAGGCCCTCGTGGGCGAGCGGCAGCAGCACGCGCAGCGCCAGCTCGTCCGGCGGGATCCAGCCGATGCCCGGCCAGTACAGCTGCCCGTCGAAGCCGCGCCGCGCGCCCGCGTAGAGGTTTTCCTCGGCGGCCTGGAACGACATCTGGCTCCACACCGGGCGTTCCGCCTCGGCCAGCGCGCGCTGGGCGCCGTAGAAGAAGGCCGCGTTCGCCACCGTGTCGACCACCGTCGGCCCGGCCGGCAGCACCCGGTTCTCGATCCGCAGGTGCGGCAGGCCGTCGACGACGTCGTACACCGGGCGGTTCCAGCGCCAGATCGTCCCGTTGTGCATGCGCAGCTCGGTGAGCTTCGGCGCCTGGCCCGCGTCGAGCGCCTCGATCGGGTCTTCGGCGTCGGTTTCCGGGAGCAGGCCGGGGAAGTAGCGGACGTTCTCCTCGAACAGGTCGAAGATCGACGTGATCCAGCGCTCGCCGAACCACACCCGCGGCCGCACGCCCTGGTTCTTCAGTTCTTCGGGCCGGGTGTCGGTCGCCTGCAGGAACAGCGGGATCCGCGTCTCGTGCCACAGCGCCTTGCCGAGCAGGAACGGGGAATTCGACGCGAGCGCGATCTGCAACCCCGCCAGGCACTGTGCCGCGTTCCAGTGCGCGGCGAACTCCTCGGGCGCGACCTGCAGGTGCAGCTGCACGCTGGTGCACGCGGCCTCCGGCAGGATCGACTCGGCATAGCTGCGCAGGCGTTCGGGCTGCTGGCCCGGCAGCGGCGCGCCCTCCATGGCGAGCACCGTGCGTTCCCCGCGCGCGGCGAAGATCTGGTCGTTCAGCGTCGCGTAGCGGGCCTTGTTGGTCAGCCACTTCTGGTCGAAGTGCTCGTGCTTCAACGTCGGCAGGATGCCGATCATGGCCAGCGACGAGCCGGTGTCACGCGCCTTCGTCGCCGCGGTGTCGAGGTACGCGCGCAGGTCGTCTTCCAGCTGGAGCGCGGAATCGCCCGCCAGCGGCCGCGGCGGGACGTTCAGCTCGATGTTGTGCTGGCCCAGCTCGGTGGTGAACGACGGGTCGTCGAGCGCCTCCAGCACCGCGGTGTTCGTCATCGACGGCCGCATTTCCCGGTCGACGAGGTTCAGCTCGACTTCGAGGCCGATGTTCTTGCGGGGGAACGAAAAGCTGCCGTCGGTGAGCATCCGGGCCAGCGTGTCGAGGCAGCGCTGCACCTTCCGGCGGTACCTTCCTCGGTCCAGCGTGTTGAACGACTGAGCCTCGAGGTCCATCCCCATGACCATCCCTGCTTCGTGTCGGCGTGGACTAGGACGTGTTTCAGGCCCCGGCGGACAACCGTTACACAGGCGATGCACCCGGGCTAGCGGCCAAACTGGTGCAGTCCGTCACGGTCGGTTAACCCACAGCAAATTGAGCCCGTTCGTACCACGGCGCGGTCGACGTTCGGACCAGTGAAGCGCCCGGCAAGCGGGTGACAGACTGGGCGGATGGGCGTGATCCACATCGACCACTCCGGCGACCCCCGCGTCGACGATTTCCGCGACCTGTCCACTGCGGACCGTCGCCCCGACCGGCCCGGCGGGCGGGGTCTCGTCATCGCCGAAGGCACCGTCGTGGTGTCCCGGCTGCTGGCGTCCCGCTACCCGGTCCGGGCGCTGCTCGGCGTGTCGCGGCGGTTCGAAGAACTGGCCGATGACCTGGCCGGGCTCGACGTGCCGCAGTACGTGGCCTCCGCGGAGACCATGGCCGACGTGGTCGGGTTCCACCTCAACCGCGGGATCCTCGCCGTCGCCGACCGGCCCGCGTCGCTGACCGTGCCGGAGGTCGTCGGCGGCACCGGCCCGATCGCCGTGCTGGAAGGCGTCGGCGACCACGAAAACCTCGGCGCGCTCTTCCGCAACGCGGCCGCGCTCGGCGTCGGCGGGGTGCTGCTGGGCCCCGGCTGTTCCGATCCGCTGTACCGGCGCAGCGTGCGCGTGTCGATGGGCCACGTCCTGCGCGTGCCGTTCGGGCACCTGACGGACTGGCCGGGCGGGCTCGACGACCTGCGGGCGCGCGGGTTCGCCGTCGCGGCGTTCACCCCGCGGCCGGGTTCGATCCCGCTGCCCGCGCTGCGGGAGCACGCGCCCGGGCGGGTGGCGCTGCTCTTCGGCGCCGAAGGTCCCGGGCTGACCGAAACGGCGCTCGCGGCGGCTGATCATGCCGTCCGGATACCCATGCCGGCCGGAGTCGATTCACTGAACATCGCGACGGCCGCCGCCGTCGCCTTCTACGAACTGGCCAGGGGCGGCTAAAGTTCTGGTCTCCGAGGCGGGAAGGGGCACCATGGAGCTGCGGATCCGCGGCGAACGCGCCGTGCTGGCCGGCCCGGGCGGGGAGCACGCGCGCGAGGTGGACCCGCACAAGCTCGCGATCGGCGCCGACCTGGCGCGGGCCCTGCACGAGTGGGCGCGCGTGGCTTCCGCGGTCACCGCCGATCCCGGGGTGGAGGCGGGTGCGGTGGTTTCGCAACGCGGCCGCCAGCTGGCCACCCGGCTCGCTTCGGTGATGGGCACGACCGTGCGGTTCGTCGACCCGGTGACCGGTGAAGACACGGTCGTCGAGCCGCCCGCGCCGCCCACCGAACCCGGCTACCGGTTCGTCCGCGCGGTGCTCGGCCCGCCCGGCCCGCCGGGCGAGCCGACGCCCTGGCTGACCGGCCTGACCGTCTCGGCGTTCATCGCGGCCGTGGTCGTCGTCGCCATGCTGGCGCTCGCGTCGACGCTGGTCCGCGAAACCAGCGGCTGGGTCGCGCTGGGGGCGTCGGTGATCGTGACGGCCGGGATCGCGCCGTCGCTGTGGCTGATCCGCCGCACGCCGATCCTGCGCTGGGCCGCCTACGGCGCGGCCGGCGGGGTCGTGATCGCGTGGTTCGGCGTGCTGGTGATCGCCTTCTAGCGGAACCTGGCGTAGGTCAGGCGGAGGCCCTGCGCGGTGGTCGCCGCGTAGCCGCGGAAGGCATAGCCGTGGAACGCGGCGATCTGCCGGGTCAGCTCGGGGGAGACGCCGAACTGCCCGGAGAAGAACGACACGCTGACGCTGCCGTCGAATTCCTGCGCGAGCCAGCCGACGCGCGCGGAGCGGGGGAAGGCCCGGAGCACCCACAGCAGCGGGGGCGCTCCCACCACGGTGAGGGCGAGGCCGATCTGGGCGAGGCGCTCCTCGCCGTTCAGCGCGGCCGTGAAGATGCCGCCGCCCAGGCACACCACGGCCCAGGCCAGTGCGGCGAGGTAACCGGCCTGCGACATCCGCATCTTCGCCGCGCGGACCGGCGACCCGCGGCGCAGCAGGAGGATCCGATCGGTGCCGTCGGCGAAGTCGGCGGCGGGGAGCAGGCCCTCGTCGTGCGCGATCTCGGCGACACGGGCCGGCGACAGCTGTGCGTGCCGGACGCTCACCCACAGCTCGTCGCGGCCTTCGAGGTGGTTGCGCAGCCACTGTTCCCGGCCCGGTGCCCCGGCCGGCACCCGGTAGGACGGCGCGGCCGACGGCGCCGGCGTGCCGAAAACCAGGCCACGACGGGTTTTCCGGAACAGCATGTCGCGGCCTGAGCCGTACCCGTACTGCCCGGCGTAGAAGTAGCCGTGCAGCGAGGCGACCTCGCCGAGCAGCTCGACGGACAACGACGGCGGCGGGGACACGAGCACCTGCGGGCTGCCGTCGAACGGCTCGTCCGGCCACGGCACGCGCGGCGACCGGCCGGCGACCGCGCGGATCAGGAACGGCGCCGCCACCGCGGCGATCAGGAAGACCGGGATCAGCAGGACCGGCCACGTCCGCTCGGTCGTGGCCGCGAACCAGGCGCCCGTGGCCGTCCCGGCGAGGCAGACGACCAGGGCCAGACCCTGGATCAGGCCGAGGTTGAGCCCGCGCTTCGCCGTGCGGGGCCGCAGTTCCTCGTCGGGCAGCCCGGTGCGCCGCAGCAGCAGGAGCCGGTCGGTGCTGTCGGCGACCTCGGCGACCACGGTCATCCCGGCGGCCGCCGCGGCCTTGCCGATGTCGTCGCGGCCGAGGCGCAGCCTGCGCGAACCGGCCCAGAACTGGTCCTCCCCGTCGAGCAGCTTCGCGAGCCGCCGGCGGTCGGCGTCCGTGCCCGGGCCGTGGTCGAACGGCGGCGCGAAGAGCCCGGGCGCGAACTCGAACCGCAGGGATTCCGGCTGCGCGGGCGCGATTTCCCGGTACCGGCGCGAGTGCGCGGCCTGCCGGACGGCCGTCGGGTCCAGGCCCCACTGCGCCGGCACCACGTCGACCACCGGAACGCCGCTGAACGCGCGGTGTCTGAGCTCGCCGAAGCGGACGAGCCAGGCTTGCTGGTCACGCTGCATGATCGGTTCCTCCCCCTCAGTGACATCGTAGCCTGACGGGATGGAGCAGCTGGACGTTTTGCGGGGGTTGTGCCTGGCGCTGCCGGAGACGACGGAACGGCTCAGCCACGGCGAGCCGACGTGGTTCGTGCGCGGCAAGAAGACGTTCGTGATGTTCGCCGACCACCACCACGACGACGTGCTCGCCTTCTGGTGCCCGGCGCCGCCCGGGGTGCAGGAGGAACTGGTGCGCACCGAGCCGGAGCGGTTCTTCCGGCCGCCGTACGTCGGCCACCGCGGGTGGCTGGGGGTGCGGCTGGACGTCGACGTCGACTGGGCGGAGGTCGACCGGATCGTGCGCGAGGCCTACCGGCTGGTGGCGCCGAAGACGCTCGCGGCGCGGGTGGTCTAGCCGCGCTGCGAGCGGACCCCGAGCAGCACGTCCTCCCAGGACGGCACGATCGGGTGGTTCTTCTTGGCCTTCGGCCGGGGCTCCGGCACCGCGGCGTCCTCGTCCGGGTCCACCGGGACGCGCGGGATCTCGCGGGTGTCGTCGTCCGGGTCCGGCTCGGCCGACGGCAGCTGCGCGCGCTCCGGCTCCACCGAATCCAGCGTCGGCTGGAACTCCGTCTCGCGGGCCGGCTCGAGGGCGCGGACCGTGCGCGGCGCGCGGTAGGCGTTCGGGTCCAGCAGGACCTCGGCGTTCTCGTCGAGCGCCGTCACCGTGCCGCCGTGCGCCCCCGGCGAGAACGCCCAGTGCGCGCGGTTGTCCGAGCGCCCGGCCTTCCAGCTGAGCACGACGACCCAGCGGCCGTCGTCGCCCTTCCAGGAGTCCCAGGTGGCGCGTGAGTAGTCGTGGCCGCGGACGCCGAAGCTGTGCGCGACGACCTCGCCGAGCGTCTGCACGTCGGGGCCGTCTTCGCGGACCGGGTGCGCGCTCTGCGCCAGCTCGGCGGTCCGGGACCGCTCGAGCAGGACGGGGTAGGCGTAGCGCTCGACGCGCTGCGTCGAGACACCGGCGCTCGCGGCGACCTGCTCGACGGACTCGCCGGCCCGGATGCGCTGCTGGATCTCGCGTGGCCGCATCTGGCTCTCCAACTCGATTTCGATCTGGCCGAGGCGGGTGATGTCACCCCGCGCCGCCGCGCGCAGTCGCTCATCAGCCGGGAGCAGGAAACGAGTACGGCTCGCCGGGTCTTCGAGCACGATGGACTTGCCGTCCTCGTGCAGTCCGACCACTCGCAGCGCCCGCATTGTTCTCGCCTCCCCGATCTTCTTCACCGTTGTGGGTGCCCACGTTAGAACGGCGCGTCGGCTTGACGTGCGAGGCGCGCCGAGTCCGCACCGAACTGCCCACTGTTCACTTTGTGTCCTCCGCATCCTCGCTCAGCCAGGTCAGCGGCAACAGGGTGACACGCCGGACACGCAAAGTCACGATCGAGTGGATCAAGAAGGCGGCGCGGCGGCAGGGCCAGGGGTAGGGGCCGGGGCGGCGCGTGTGTCGCGAATGACTCATTCGAGGCGTCGGAGGTCCCCAATGAGTCATTCGCGGCGTTCGGGGGCCGGGTTGGCGGGGCGGGTCCGTCAAGAAGGCGGCAGCCGGACCGTCACCACGAGCCCGCCACGCCGGCCGGGCTGGGCTTCGGCGTAGCCGCCGTGGGCCTGGGCCACCGAGCGGACGATCGACAACCCGAGCCCCGCGTTGCGCGTGTCGCCCGTCCGCTCCGCGCCGCCCAGCCGCCGGAACGGCTCGAACAGCGTCGGCACCGCCTCGGGCGGCACCACCGGCCCCGAGTTCCGCACCTCCAGGGCCGGATCACCGCGCACCTCGACGTACACCCAGCCGGCGGGGGCGTTGTACGTGATCGCGTTGACCACCAGGTTCGTCACCAGCCGCTCGAGCAGCACCGGGTCGCCCGCCACCACCCGCGGTCGCAGGCGGGTCTCCACCGTCACCCCGGCCGCCTCGGCCTGGGCCGAAGTCGCCCGGACGACCGACGCGGCGACCTCGTCGAGGCGCACCGGCGTGCGCGCGTGCAGCCCGCGGTCGCTGCGGGCCAGGATCAGCAGCCCCTCGATCATCCGTTCGCTGCGCTCGTTGGTGTGCAGCAGGTGCGTGCCGAGCTTCTTCAGCTCCGGCGGGACGTCGGGGTCGGCCATCGCCACCTCGATCAGCGTCCGCTGCACCGCCAGGGGCGTCCGGAGCTCGTGGGACGCGTTCGCGACGAACCGCTTCTGGCTGTCGAACGACTCCGCGAGCCGGTCGAGCATGCCGTCGAAGGTGTCCGCCAGCTCCTTCAGCTCGTCCGGCGGCCCTTCGAGGTTGATCCGCCGGTCGAGCTTGCCGGCCTCCAGGCGGCGCGCGGCCGTCGTGATGTCGTGCAGCGGCCGCAGCGCGCGACCCGCCATCAGCCAGCCGAACAGCACCGCCAGTGCCGCCGTGGCCACCAGTGCGATCGCCGAACCGACCAGCAGCGTCGACAGCGTCGAGGAGCGGTACTCGTCGAGCGAGCCGCTGAGCAGCTGCACCGCGGCACCCGGGGACGGGATGGCCGTGCGGGCCGCGACGCCGAAGGTCACGTCGGCCGAGCCGACCGTCGTCAAGGCGGCCCGGGTGGGGTCCGGCAGCGTGCTCCGCACCAGCAGGTAGTTGATGACGACCAGGACCACCCCGGCGACCAGGAAGAGCCCGCCGTACCAGGCCGTCAGCTTCGTCCGGACGGACAGGCCGTTCACGGCGCGCCGAACCGGTAGCCGGCACCCGGCACGGTCTCGATCACCGGCGGGTCGCCGAGCTTGCGCCGCAACGTCATCACCGCGACGCGCACCGCGTTGGTGAACGGGTCCGCGTGCTCGTCCCAGGCCTTTTCCAGCAGTTCCTCGGCGCTGACCACCGTGCCCTCGGCCCGCATGAGCACCTCCAGCACGGCGAACTCCTTCGGCGAGAGCAGCAGGAACCGGCCGTCGCGCGCGGCCTGGTGGCGCGGCAGGTCGAGCACGACGCCGTCGCGTTCCAGCACCGGCGGCAACGCCGGTCGCGCGCGCCGCGACAGCGCCTGCACCCGGGCGACCAGCTCGGCGAACGCGAACGGCTTCGTCAGGTAGTCGTCGGCGCCGAGGCCGAGGCCAGCGACCCGGTCGGTGACGTCGGCGGCCGCGGTCAGCATCAGCACCCGCGCCTCGCCGCCCGCGCGGACCACCGCCGCGCAGACGTCGTCGCCGTGCACCTTCGGCAGGTCGCGGTCGAGGACGACGACGTCGTAGCCGTGCACGCCGACGCGTTCCATCGCCTGTTCGCCGTCGTAACAGACGTCGACGGCCATCGAGAAGCGCCGCAATCCCTCCGCGACCGAGTCGGCCAGCAACCGCTCGTCCTCCACCACCAGCACCCGCACCGGCCCAGTCTGCGCAGGGAGGCCATAAGGACCGCATAAGCGGCGTCGCTTAGCGCGCCCGAATCCCCCGATCCGTAGACCTGACCCCCACCGGACGAAAGGAAGCGAGCCATGCGGACACGGATCGTCGTCGCGGCGCTGGGGACAGCCCTGCTGCTCGGCGGCTGCGGGGCAAAGCCCGACGACGGGTCGAAGGTCGCCTCGATCTCGACGCCGCCGAAGACGGGCGGGCCCACCGCGGCCGACAACAGCGGCAAGAGCGACGAAGACAAGATGCGCGACTTCGCCAAGTGCATGCGCGAGCACGGCATCGACATGCCCGACCCGAAGCCCGCGGGTGAGGGCGGGGGTATGGCGATCACCCTCGGCGGCGACGGCGTCGATTCCTCGAAGCTCGAGGCCGCGCAGAAGGCGTGCAAGCACCTGATGCCCAACGGCGGCGAGATGAAGCCGCCGAGCGCCGAAGAGCTCGACAAGATGCGCAAGGACGCCAAGTGCATGCGCGAGCACGGCATCGACATGCCGGACCCCGATCCCAGCGGCAAGGGCGGGATGCGGATCGGCGGACCGGGCGACGACCCGAAGAAGTTCGAAGAGGCCGCCAAGGCGTGCGGGCTCGGCATGAGCATCAGCTCGAGGGCGGGCAAGTGAACGAAGTGACGCACCTGAAGCCGCGCCGCCGCGGCCGGACGCGGTGGTTCATCGCCGGCGCCGTCCTCGTCGTGGTCCTGGGCACCAGCTCGGTCGTGATCCTGACGCGCGTGTCGAGCGCGACGCCGGTCAAGGAGGCCGCACCGCCCGCCGTCGAAACCGCGGAGGTGGTCAAGACCGACCTGAGCGAGGAAGAGGAGGCCGACGGCACCCTCGGCTACGGCGACGAATCCGTCGTCGCGGGCCGCAAGCCGGGCACGATCACGTCGCTGCCGGACGCGGGCGCCACCCTGACCCGCTGCAAAGCGGTCTACGGCGTGGACGCGAAACCGGTGCCGCTGTTCTACGGCACGCTGCCGTTCTACCGCGACCTCGCCGTGGACGTGGACGACGGCGCCGACGTCAAGCAGCTGGAGGAGAACCTCAAGGCGTGCGGCTTCGGCGGCTTCGGCGGCTTCGGCACGCCGGACAAGAAGTTCACGTCGGCGACCGCGGCCGCGCTGAAGAAGTGGCAGAAGTCCCTCGGCCTGGAGCAGACCGGCACGTTCGGGCAGGGCGATGTCGTGCTGGCGGCGGGCGAAGTCCGCGTGTCGGCGCTGGCGGCGAAGCCCGGCTCGCCGGCCCAGGGCGAGGTGCTCAAGACGACCGGCACCGTCCGGTCGGTGCAGGTGAAGCTCGACGCGGCGAAGCAGAGCCTCGCCCAGCAGGGCGCGAAGGCGTCCGTGACGATCAACGGGAAGACGACGCCGGGCACGATCACCGACGTCGGGCGGACGGCGGTCGAGGGCAAGGACCAGGCGGGCCAGGACGACGGCAAGCCCAAGATCACCGTGACGGTCCGGCTCGACGACCCGGCCGCGGCCGGCACGCTCGACTCCTCGCCGGCGACCGTCCGGTTCACCAAGGACGTCCGGCGAGGCGTGCTCGCGGTCCCGGTCGGCGCGCTGCTCGCGCTCGCCGAAGGCGGGTACGCGGTCGAGGTCGACGAAAACGGCCGGCGGCGGCTGATCGGTGTCCAAACGGGACTGTTCAGTGGCGGGAAGGTCGAGGTCACCGGTACCGGCCTGGCCGCGGGCCTGCGGGTGGTGACGACGTCGTGACGCCCGTGCTGCGCGTGCACGAGGTCACGCGCACCTACCCCGGCGGCGTCGCCGCGCTCGACGGCGTCTCGCTCGCGCTGGAAGACGGCGAGATGGTGGCGATCGTCGGGCCGTCCGGATCCGGCAAGTCCACCCTGCTGCACCTGATGGGCACGCTCGACCGGCCGTCGGCGGGCCGGGTGGAGCTGCGCGGCCACGACGTCGCTGCGCTGCCCGACCGCAAGGTCTCCGCGCTGCGCTCGCGCTGGATCGGGTTCGTGTTCCAGCAGTTCTTCCTCGACGAAGGGATGAGTGCGGTGGACAACGTGGGCACCGGCCTGCTCTACGCCGGGGTGCCGCGCCGGCGGCGGCGCGCGCGGGCCCTGGCGGCGCTCGACCGCGTCGAGCTGGGACACCGGGCGTGGCACCGGCCCGGCGAGCTCTCCGGCGGCGAACGCCAGCGCGTCGCGATCGCCAGGGCGGTGGTCAACGACCCGGCGATCCTGCTGGCCGACGAGCCGACCGGCAACCTCGACACCGGCACCGGCGCGTCCGTGCTTTCGCTGCTCGGGGAGTTGTCGGCGGAGGGCACCACGATCGTCGTGATCACCCACGACCGCGAGATCGCGGCGGGCATGCCGCGCCGCATCGAGCTGCTCGACGGCCGCCTGCGGCTGGACACCGGCCTGGTGGGTGCGCGATGACGCTGGTGACGTTGCCCGAGCCGGCCCGGCTCAAGCCGCCGGACGTCGTCGCGCTGGGGGCGCACGGCATGCGCACGCGGCCGGTGCGGGCGGTGCTGTCGGCGCTGGGCATCGCGATCGGCGTCGCCGCGATGGTGGCGGTGCTGGCGATCCCGGCGTCGGGGGCGCAGGCGTTGCACGACCGGCTGGCGGCGCTCGGCCCGAACCTGCTGACGGCGGGGCCGGGCCAGACGCTGTTCGGGGCCAACGCGACCCTGCCGGACGACGCGGTCGCGATGGCCCGCCGGATCGGCCCGGTCCAGGCCGCGGCGGGCACCGGGACGACGTCGGCGAGCGTCCGTCGCAGCGACAAGATCGCGCCGGACGACACGTCCGGGCTGGCGGTGTACGCGGCGCGCCCGGACCTGCTCGGCGTGCTGAACGGCAAGGTGCGCGCCGGTGCGTTCCTGGCGACGGGCAACCAGAACTACCCGGTGACGGTGCTCGGGTCCCAGGCCGCGGCCCGGCTGGGCATCGACCACATCGACCCGGCGCGGCCGCCGCAGGTGCTGATCGGGACGCAGTGGTTCACGGTGGTGGGCATCCTCGCGCCGATGCCGCTGGCGCCGGAGATCGAGCGGTCGGCCCTGGTCGGCTGGGACGTCGCTAAGCGGCTCCTGGAGTTCGACGGCCATCCGTCCACTGTGTACGTCCGCGCGGCGGACTCCGCGGTGGACGAGGTCCGTTCGGTCTTGGCGGCAACGCTGAACCCCCAGGCCCCGAACGAGGTCGAGGTCCGCCGGCCATCGGACGCGCTGGCGGCGCAGAAGCTGACGGACACGACGTACAGCGCGTTGTTCCTCGGCCTCGGCGGCGTGGCCCTGCTGGTCGGCGGCGTCGGGGTGGCGAACACGATGGTGATCTCGGTGCTGGAGAGGAGGCGCGAGATCGGCATGCGGCGCGCGCTCGGGGCGACGAGGCGGCAGATCCGGGGACAGTTCCTGGCGGAATCGGTGCTGTTGTCGGGCCTGGGCGGGCTGGCGGGGGTGCTGGCCGGCGTGCTGGTGACGGCGGGGTACGCGCTGAGCCAGGGGTGGCCCGCGGTGCTGCCGACGGGGGCACTGGCGGGCGGTGTCGGGGTCGCCGCGCTGGTGGGCGCGGTGGCGGGGGCGTACCCGGCGGTACGGGCGGCTCGGCTGGCACCTACGCGGGCACTGGCTTGAGGTGGGCCGGGTCGGTTCCGCGTTGCGGGGCCGGCCCGGCTCGCCGACACGCGTGTTGGTGGGTGTTTGGCGGGGTCGGCCCGGCTCGGCTTGGCTTGCCGACGTAGGTGGGTGCGTTTGGCCGGCCCGGCTCGCCGGCACGCGTGTTGGTGGGTGTGTTTGGCGGGGTCGGCCCGGCTCGCCGATAGGTGCTCCGGTCGCGGTGCGCTCGCCGGCCGGCCCGGTTCCGCCGCCCGCGTGACGGCGGGTGCCGTGAGCAGGCCGATCCCCGCTCGGCCAGGTGCGGTGGCCCTGCCCGGCCAAAGGGCGCCACCCGCTGCCCGAGGTCAGCCCGCCGGGGCGCCCCCCGTTTTCGACGCTACCGGCACCCACCGACAATTCCGCGGCGCCCGCACGCCCTCGGGCCCGATCATGCACAACCACCCCGCCCGCCGGTTACATCCCACGCGAAGTTCAGCACGTCGGAAGATTCCCCACCCCCGCCGCCCGGTGTTGGATTACCGGACGGGAGCCGATCGAAGGGTGGGGCGGCGTGCTGCGAGTCGAGGCGAATCGGCGTGATTTCCTGCGGTGGCTGACGACAGCTGGTGCCGGGCTCGCCGCCAGTGGGGTGGCTCCCGCCGTCTTCGCTCAAGAAGCCGTCGCCGCCGGGAGTGAGGTCGTGGTCGTCAGTGGGGCGACCGTGGTCGATGGCACCGATGGTCCCGCGCGGCCGGGCTCCTCCGTTGTGCTCGTCGGGGACCGGATCGCCTGGGTCGGTCCGGCCGGTGAGGTGCCGCCGTGCGGGGGTGCGCGGGTCGTCGACGGCCGCGGGCGGTACCTCGTGCCCGGGCTCTGGGACATGCACACCCACGGCATCGAATTCGAAGACATCGCGCCGCCGCTCTTCCTCGCCAACGGCATCACCGGCATCCGCGAGATGCAGGGCTACGACGAAAACCGCGCCACCCGCGACAAGCTCGACACCGGGGCGCTGCTCGGCCCGCGGATCGTGCTGGCCAGCGGGATCATCGACGGCCCGGTGACCCTGCTCGGCCCGCCGGTCGTCCAGGTCGGGACCGTCGCGGAAGCGCGGGCCGCGGTCCGGGACGCCGTCGCCCAGCGGTCGGACTTCGTGAAGGTCTACTTCTACCTGCCGCGGGACGTGTTCGCCGCGATCGCCGACGAATGTCGGCGCCACGGCCTGCCCTTCGCCGGGCACTGGCCCTACCGGCTTCGCGTGCTCGAAGCCGCCCGGGCCGGGCAGCGCAGTTTCGAGCACAACTTCGGGTTGCCGATCGCCACCTCGAGCCGCCGGGACGAGTTCCTGGCCCGCCTCGACGCGACGCCGTTCGACCCCGCGTCCCCGCGCGACTTCTTCAACCTGGCCCGCGAACTCGACCGGCAGGCCGCGCAGGCCTACGACCCGGCCACGGCGGCCCGCCACTTCGCCGGTCTCAAGGCCGCCGGCAGCCGGCTCAGCCCGACCTTCGCGGTCAACCGCGTCATTTCGCGGCCCACCGGCGCGTTCGCGAACGATCCACGGAACAAGTACATCCCGAAGGTCATCCTCGACCTCTGGGCCGACCGGCTGCCGCTGTTCACCCCGGTCACGCCGCAGCAGATCGCCCAGCAGGAGGCCTACTTCCAGGCGCAGCTGCAGCTCATCGGGGAGGCGCACCGCGCCGGCGTCGGGGTGCTCGGCGGCACCGACTGCCTGAACCCGTACGTCTACCCGGGGTTCAGCCTGCACGACGAGCTCGACTACCTGGTCGCGGCCGGGCTCGGCCCACGGAAGGCGCTGCAGACGGTGACGCGCGACGCCGCCGCGTTCCTCGGCCGGGCGGCCACGGCCGGGACGATCACCCCCGGCAAGGTCGCCGACCTGGTGCTGCTCGACGCCGATCCGCTCGCCGACATCCGCGCGGTCCGGCGGATCGACACCGTCGTCACCGCGGGCCGCGTCCTCGACCGGGCCGCGCTGCGCGGGTTGCTCGCCGGCGCCGAAGCCGCCGCGAGCCAGCCGGCCGCGACGGCGAACGCCAGGTCAGTGCGGTTGCCGGTGCACGGCTGCTGCTGAGCGCCGGGTAATCTCGGCCGGTCGAAGACCTGGTTCGAGGGGGACGTGTGCTCACTGGGCGGAAGCTGGTCGGGGCGCTCGTCGTGCTCGAAATCGCCGCCGTCGTCCTGGTGCTCGTGCTCAAGCGGTTCGACGGCCTCGACCTCGAGGTCTACCTCGGCGGCGCCAAGGCGCTGGCCGAGCAGGGCTCGCCGTACGACGCCTGGGTGCCGACCACGCACCAGATCCTGCTGCCGTTCACCTACACGCCCTTCGCCGCGGCCGCGTTCTGGCCCGGCACGCTGCTGCCCTTCGCCGTCACGATGAAGCTGGTCAGCATCGCGTCGATCCTCGCGACCGGCGTGGTCGCCTACCTCTACGTCGCGACGCTCAACGGCTCGCTGACCGACCCCACCAAGGTCCGCGGCCGGGTGGTCGCCGCGCTGGTCGCCATCGGCGCGCAGCTCGCCGGCGCCCTGCTCGAGCCGGTGCGCTCGACGCTGGGCTTCGGGCAGATCAACGCGCTGCTCATGGTGCTGGTGGTGCTCGACGTCCTGCTGCCCGGCGAGCGGAAGCGGACGAAGGGCCTGCTGATCGGCGTGGCCGCGGCGATCAAGCTGACCCCGGCCGTCTTCGTCGTCTACTTCCTGTTCCGCCGCGACTTCCGGTCGGCCGCGCGGGTGGTCGGCGGGTTCGTGGTGGCCGGCGCGCTGCTGTGGCTGATCCGGCCGTCGGCGTCCTTCACGTACTGGACGAAGCTGGTCTTCGACGCGGGCCGCATCGGCGGTGTCGACTACGTCGGCAACCAGTCGCTCAAGGGCCTGGTGACGCGGATCGGGCTGCCGGAAACCGCGGGCAACGCCGTCTGGCTGCTCGCCGCCGTCGCCGTGATGGCCGTGGTCGCGGTGACCATCGTGCGCGCCGCCGAGCCGGTGCTCGGGCTCACCGCGTGTGCGCTCGGCGGGCTGCTGGTTTCGCCGATCTCGTGGACCCACCACTGGACGTGGTGCGTGCCGGTCCTCGTCCTCGCCGGCTGGTACGCGTGGCGCTTCGACCGGGCGATCCGGTGGGTGGCGGCCGCGGTCGTCGTGGCCGGACTGGCGTTGTTCATCGTCGGCCCGATGTGGTTCGCCCCGCGACCGGCGCCGTCGGCCGGCTGGTGGCTGGCGACGGAGTCCTACGAGCTGTACGGCTTCGCGCTGCTGGCCCTCGCCGCGTTCGGCGCCCGCCGCCTGGCCACGAAGAAGGGGACCCCCACCGCGGAAGCGGCGGAGGTCCCCTCCAAGGAACCTCAGGTCAGCTGAGCCGCTCGACGACGTACTCGATGGCCTGCGTCAGCTTGGTGACGTCGTCCGGGTCGATCGCCGGGAACAGGCCGACGCGCAGCTGGTTGCGGCCCAGCTTGCGGTACGGCTCGGTGTCGACGATCCCGTTGGCGCGCAGCACCTTCGCGACCGCGGCGGCGTCGACGTCGTCGCTGAAGTCCACCGTGCCGACCACCTGCGAGCGCAGGTCCGGGTCCTTCACGAACGGCGTCGTGTAGCTCGTCTTCTCGGCCCACTCGTACAGCCGCGACGAAGAGTCCTTCGTGCGCGAGGTCGTCCAGGCGAGCCCGCCCTGGCCGTTCATCCACTCGATCTGCTCGGCGAGCAGGAACAGCGTGGCCACGGCCGGGGTGTTGTACGTCTGGTCCTTGCGGGAGTTGTCCAGCGCGGTGGTCAGCGACAGGAACTCGGGGATCCAGCGGTCGCCGCCGCCGATCTCGCCGATCCGCTCGACCGCGGCCGGGGAGGCCAGCGCGATCCAGAGCCCGCCGTCCGCGGCGAACGACTTCTGCGGCGCGAAGTAGTAGACGTCGAAGTCTTCGGCCTTGACCGGCAGGCCGCCGGCGCCGGAGGTGGCGTCGATCGCGACCAGGGCGCCCTCGCTGCCCTCGGGGCGGCGGACCGGCACGGCGACCCCGGTGGACGTCTCGTTGTGCGCCCAGCCGACCAGGTCGGCACCGGCTTCGTAAGCGATGTCCGGGGCGCTGCCCGGCTCGGCCTTGACGACGATCGGGTCGGCCAGGAACGGCGCGCCCTTGGTCACGGTGGCGAACTTCGAGGAGAACTCGCCGTAGGTGAAGTGCTGTGCGCGCTCGCGGACCAGGCCGAAGGCGGCCGCGTCCCAGAACGCCGTGGTGCCGCCGTTGCCGAGGATGACTTCGTAGCCCTCGGGCAGGGAGAACAGCTCGGACAGACCTGCCCGCACGCGCCCGACGAGGGACTTGACCGGCTTCTGCCGGTGCGACGTGCCGAGGTAGGTGGAGCCGGACTCCGCCAGGGCACTCAGCTGCTCGGCGCGGACCTTCGACGGGCCGCAGCCGAAGCGGCCGTCGGCCGGCTTGAGGTCGGCGGGGATGGTCAACTCAGCGTCGGTCATGTGGCCAGTCTCTCAGGTCGGGACAAGGCAGGTAACAGAGGTGGGGCGGTGTCCGGAATGTGGAATCGGCGGGTGATCGGCCGCGCCGCCGGTGGGGCGCGCCGCGGCCTTCCGGACGGCGACGGTTACGCCGTCGGGCTGCACCGCGGTGGGGGTAAAAACACGGTTACCGGCCCGTCGGGGCGCCGGTAGCGTCCCCGGCCGTGACGACTGTGCAGCAGAGTTTCCCGGCGCCGCCGCAAGCGCTGTGGAACGCGCTCCCCGCCGGGGTCGCGGCGATCGGCGGACAAGGCCCGTTCTACGACGCGCAGCGCGGTTTCGTGTCCTGCCGCACCGGCATGAGCCTCCTCAGCTGGGGGCAGGAGATCACCGCGTCGGTGGCCCCGGCCGCGGGCGGCTCGACGCTCACGATCCTGACGAACCTGAAGTTCGGCCTCTTCGACTGGGGCGAGGGCAAGCGCCTCGCCAACCGGTTCGCCGCCGCCGTCGCCTACGCGGCGCGCACCGCCGCCCTGAACTGAGGGTCCCGCTCGCCACCCTGGGGGTGCGAGCGGGGCCCGGCTCACCGCCAGTTCTCGACGCCGCCCGGCACCGGGGCGGCCGGGTCGTACGGCGTGCGCGTGAAGACGAACGTCGCCAGGTCGAGGTGGGTGGCGACGCCGTCGGCGTTCCGGCCCACTTCGAGCGTCTCGCCGGCGTAGTACCCGTCGAGGCCGACGTAGGTGTCCTTGCCGGTGGCGCGGAAGCGGGAGCTGCGCCCGGCGCCCTCCACCGGCGCGAGCAGCAGCAGCCCGTCGCCCTGGATGCGCAGGTGGTACGCCGTCGGGCCCCAGTGCCAGAGCCCGGTCAGCGCCAGCAGCTCGGGGTCCACCGGCGACGGCAGCCACTCGGCGGGCAGCCGCGGCTCCAGCTCGTCGGTCATGGTGATGAGGTCGAGGCAGAGCTGGGTGATGCCGACGCCGGACGTCGAGTTGGCGAGCACCAGCGCGCCGGTCTGCGCGGCCGGGTCGACCAGCGTCACGGCCAGGAAGCCGGGCATCGAGCCGGTGTGGCCGGCCAGCCGGCGGCCGCGGTAGCGCACGACCATCAGGCCGAGGCCGAACCCGGTCGTCCAGACGTCGGTGTCGTCGACGGTGACCATGGTCCGCATCTCGTCGACGGTCTCCGGCGCGAGCACGCCGCCGGTCTCGCCGCCGAGGAACGCCGTCCAGCGGCCGAGGTCCCGTGCGGTCGACCACAGCTGCCCGGCCGGGGCCATCGCGCCGGCGTCCGGGCTCGGCTCGGGCAGCAGGACGTCGGCGAAGGGGTGGACGGCGAAGCCGTCGGCGTGCGCGCCGGCCGGGTGCGGGGTCGTGCGGGTCATCCCGAGCGGGCCGAGGACCTCCTCGTCGAGCACGGACAGCCAGCTCTTGCCGCGGTGCCGGGAGAGGAGTTCGCCGAGGACGCCGTAGCCGACGTTCGAGTAGTGGAACCGAGCGCCCGGCCGGTGCTTGGTCGCGCCTTCGGCGAGGCTGCCGACCAGCGCGTCCCAGTCGGCGCCCGGGGTCCGCTCCCACCACAGGCCGGGCGACTCGGACGTCAGGCCGGAGGTGTGGGACAGCAGCTGGGCGACGGTGGCGGCGCCGAACGGCGTGCCCGGGACGTGCTTTTCCAGGGGGTCGTTGAGGTCGAGCAGGCCTTCGTCGCGCAGCCGCATGACGGCGGTGGCGACGAGGGTCTTGGTGATCGAGCCCAGCCGGTACTGGGTGTCGGTGCCCGGGGTCTCGCCGCCGACGCGTCCCCGGCCACCGGACCAGACGATCTCCCCGTCCCGCACCACGGCGGCGACCAGCGACGGAGCCCGGCAGGCGGCCTGCTCGTGCGCGATCCGGCGGAGCAGGGCGAGTTCGGTCGAGGCAAGCATGGGGGCATTCTGCCGCGCTCGGGCGGCCGAAGCAGGTCCCGGCCCGTGCAGGAGAGGTCGACACGCGTGATCGAAGAGTCGACACGCGTGATTGGAGGGTCGACACGCGTGATTGGAGGGTCGACACGGCGGGTGCCCCGGCTGTGGCCGTGTCGACTTCCCAATCACGCGTGTCGACCTCCTGATCACGCGTGTCGACTGCTCGATCACGCGTGTCGACTGCTCGATCACGCGTGTTGACCCTTCCTGCACGGGTGGGTGGGTCAGGACAGGAGGTTGCGGGCCATTGCTGTCGTCACCGCGGCGGTGCGGTCCGAGACGCCGAGCTTGCCGAAGACCCGGAGCAGGTGGGTCTTCACCGTCGCCTCGCTGATGTGCAGCGCGCGGCCGATGTCGGCGTTCGTCCCGCCCTTGGCGACCAGGCGGAGGACCTCCACCTCGCGGGCCGACAGCGGCTGCGGTTCCGGGTTGCGGACCCGGTTGACCAGCTTGCCGGCCACCGACGGTGCCAGCACCGTCTCCCCACGGGCCGCCGCGCGGATCGCGTTGGCCAGCTCCGCGCGGGACGCGTCCTTCAGCAGGTAGCCCGAGGCGCCCGCCTCCACCGCGCGCAGGATGTCCGCGTCCGTCTCGTACGTCGTCAGCACGACGATCCGGCGGCCGGGCTGCTCGCGCAGGATCCGCTTGGTCGCGCCGACGCCGTCGAGGCCCGGCATCCGCAAGTCCATCAGCACGACGTCGGGGACGGCGACCCGGTCGAGCGCGACGGCTTCGTCCCCGGAACCCGCTTCCCCGACGACCGTCAGGTCCGGTTCCGCTTCGAGCATGCCGCGGAGGCCTTCGCGGACGACAGGGTGGTCGTCGACGAGCATGACGCGGATCAAGCCGGCACCTCCAGGGTGAGTTCGGTGCCGCTGGGGCCACTCCGGACACTCAGTCTGCCACCGACCTGCTCGGCCCGGGACCGCATCCCGCGCAGGCCGAAACCGGTGGCGTGGTCGGGGTCGAAGCCGGCGCCGTCGTCACGGACGGACAGCCGCACCGAACCGTCCACAGCGGACAACCGCACCGACACCGCCGACGCCGCCGCGTGCCGGCGGACGTTGTTCAGCGCTTCCTGCGCGCCCCGGAGCAGGACGACCTCCCCAGCCATGCCGAGCGCGGGCAGCGGACCGTCCACTTCGTACCGGACCACCACGTCGGACGAATCGGCCAGCCGGTCGGCCTGCCGCCGGACGGCGTCCACCAGCGAGCCGGCCGCGAGGTCCGCCGGGGCCAGCGCGGCGACCATCGCGCGGGCCTCCGTCAGGTTGTCCCGCGCGGTGCGCGCGGCCAGCTCGGCGTGCCGCCGGGCCGCGGCCGGGTCGGTGTCCAATTCGGACTCGATGGCCTGGGCGAGGGTGACGATGCTGGTGAACCCCTGCGCGAGGGTGTCGTGGATCTCCCGCGCCAGCCGCTCGCGCTCCGCCGCGGTGCCCGCCTCCCGGGAGAGGCGGGCGACTTCCGCCTGGCTCGCCTCGAGCTTGGCGATCAGGTCCGCGCGCCCGCGGCTCTCCTCGATGACGTGCCCGATGAACTTGCCGCACAGCACGCCGAAGACGACCAGGATGGCCGTCATCGGCAGCATGATGTGCAGCGTCGGGCCGGTGAACCCGTCGTTGACGACGGCCGCCGCGGGGTTGAGCAGGATCGCCACCGTGGTCAGGACCGCCGCCGGCCGGAACTCGAGCGTCGAAAACAGCAGTGGGCACGCCATGAAGAGGATGAAGCCGGACGTGCCCTCGGCGAGCATGGCGATCCCGACCAGCACCAGCACCACGAGGGCGAACACCCACCGCTGCCGGATGGACGAGTCGTCGTCCCGGACGAGCCGGCGGCCCCACAGCAGGTAGCTCAGCGCGAGCGCGGTGAGCGCCCCGGCCGCGACGGCCGTCCACCCCGGGTCGGCGCCGTCGAGCAGCACCAGCGTGGTCGTGGCCAGGTAGGCCACCGCGAAGAGGATCTCCCAGAGCCAGTTGAACCGGTCCCAGGCGTCCTTCACTTCGCGTCGGTCCACCGGAAGGTCAGCCGCGCCAGCACCGCCCCCGCCACGCACCAGATCCCCAGCACCAGCGCCACCCGCGGAAGCTCCCATGTCCCGGCCATCTCCATCCTCACGGCGCCGTCCGGCAGGAAGACCGACCGGAACCCCTGGCAGATCCACTTCAGCGGGAAGAACGACGCGATGTCCACCATAACTTTCGGCAGGTTCGTGATCGGCGAGACGAACACGCCGGAGATGAACTGCAGCACCAGGTACAGCATCTGCACGATGGCGACCGCGCCGTTGGTGGACTTCGCGAGCGAGCTGATCGCGATCCCGAGCAGGGTGCACGAGACGATGCCGAGCGCGAACACCCACAGCAGCGTCAGCCACTTCGCCGGGTCGGACGGCAGCTGCAGCCCGAACAGCAGCACGGCGACCCCGGCCATCAGCACCGTCTGGGCCAGGCTGGACACCGCGACCAGCACCATCTTGCCGATGAAGTACGACGCCGGCGGCATCGGCGTGCCGCGCAGGCGCTTGAGGGCCCCGGTTTCGCGATCGGCCGAGACGCCGGTCGCGATGCTGTTGAAGGACGTCGACACGATGCCGGAGCCGATCATCCCGGCCGCCAGCAGCTGGCCGGACGTGACGCCGTCGAGCGCGGTCGGACCGTCCAGGATGGACCCCAGCAGGATCATCAGCACCGCGGGCAGGGAGAAGGTGAAGACCACCTGTTCCTTGTGCCGGAAGAACTGCCGCAGCTCGGTGCCGCCGCGGGCGAGCCCGAGCGAGAGCGGGCCGGGCAACGTCAGGGTGGTCATGCCTTGTCTCCGATCAGGTCCAGGTAGATGTCCTCCAGGCTCGGCCGGGTCACCGTCAGGCCCGCGAGCTCCCGACCCCCAGCCGAGAGCTCGGTGACGAGCTTGGTCGGGTACGCGGTGCGCTCGACGTGCTCGCCGCGTTCGTCGACCCAGCGCACGGTGGCCTCGGCCGCCGCCCGGCCGCCGAGGTTCTGCGGCGTGTCCTGGGCGACGATCTCGCCGCGCGCGATGACCGCGACGCGCCCGGCGAGCGCTTCGGCCTCGTCGAGGTAGTGGGTGGTCAGCAGGATGGTGGTGCCTTCGGCGGCGAGGTCGCTGATCAGCGTCCAGAACTGCCGCCGCGCCTCGGGGTCGAAGCCGGTGGTCGGCTCGTCGAGGAAGAGCAGCTCGGGCCGCCCGATGATGCCGAGGGCGACGTCGACGCGGCGGCGCTGCCCGCCGGAGAGCGCCTTGACCCGCGCCCCGGCCTTCTCGGTCAGCCCGACTTTCTCGATCACCTCGTCGGGGTCGCGCGGGTCGGGGTAGTACTTCGCGAAGTGCCGGACGGTCTCGGCGACGCTCAGCTCGGCGGCGTCGGTCGCCGTCTGCAGGACGATGCCGAGCCGGGCCCGCCAGGCGCGTCCGGCCTGGCCGGGGTCCTCGCCGAGCACGGTGACCTCGCCGGCCGTCCGCCGCCGGTGCCCTTCGAGGATCTCGACGGTGGTGGTCTTCCCGGCGCCGTTCGGGCCGAGCAGGGCGAAGACCTCGCCCTGGGCGATGTCCAGATCGAGCCCGGCCACCGCGAGGTGACCGGGGTACTGCTTGCGCAGGCCGCGCACGCTGACTGCTGTGGTCATGCTCAAAGCCTGGCCGTTCGCGACGCCGGGTCCGACCAACGGCCAGTGGAATCCGGCTGTCCACCGATCGGTGGACACGCCGGCTTGGTTTCCCGTGGAACCACGAAAACGCTGTCATACAAGCAAAAATCCGAGGATCCGAGCTTGCGGAACCGCCGCGCGGGTGAACGCACTGTTGACAACTTGTCTAACATGACAGAATGTCTCACAAGTGGGTGACCGCCAGCGACGGTGTCCGCCTCTCCGTGACCATCGACGGCCGGAGCGACGGGCCCACGGTCGTGCTCGTGCACGGCTACCCGGACAACAGCTCGATGTGGGACGGGGTAGCCGCCGGGCTGACGGCGAAACACCGCGTCGTCACCTACGACGTCCGCGGGGCCGGACAGTCGGACAAGCCGCCGGGACGCGCGTCCTACCGGCTGGACCAGCTGGCCGACGACCTGCGGGCGGTCGTCGAGGCGGTGCAGCCGGCCGGCCAGGTGCACCTGGTCGCCCACGACTGGGGCTCGATCCAGACCTGGCACGCGGTCACCGGGGACGGCCTGCGCGGGCGGATCGCCTCCTACACGTCCCTCTCCGGTCCGAGCCTCGACCACGCCGGCGCGTGGTTCCGCGCCCAGCTGCGCCGCCCGACGCCGAAGCGGCTCAAGAACGCGCTGAGCCAGTTCCTGCACTCGTGGTACATCCTGGCGTTCCAGATCCCGGTCATCCCGGACCTGCTGTGGCGCACGGGCCTGCTGGGCAAGCAGATCCAGCGGATGGAACCGGACGCGGCGCCGCCGGACAGGTCCGACGGCCGGCACGGCCTCCAGCTCTACCGCGCCAACATGTTCACCCGGCTGTCGCGGCCCGCGCCCCGCCCCGCCGACGTCCCGGTGCAGGTGCTGGCCCCGACCGGCGACGCCTACGTCACGACGCCGCTGCAGACCGAGGTCACCCGCTGGGCGCCCGACCTGCGGATCCGCCGGATCGTCGGGACGCACTGGGTGACCAGGGCGAAGCCGGCGGTGGTCGCCGCCGCGGCCGCCGAGTTGATCGACTACGTCGAGACCGGCACGGAAAGCCGTGGGCTGCGCCGGGCCCGGGTCGGCGCGGGGCCGTTCGAGGCCAAGCTCGTCGTCGTCACCGGGGCGGGCAGCGGGATCGGCCGCGCCACCGCGCTGGCCTTCGCCGAGCAAGGCGCCGACGTCGTCATCACCGACGTCGACCAAGCGAGCGCGGCGGAAACCCTGAAACTGCTCGGAGAACACGGGCTCGGCGAGTACACAGTGGACTCTTCGGACGGCGAGGCCGTGCACCGCTTCGCCGAGCGGGTCCGCGCCGAACACGGCGTCCCGGACATCGTGGTCAACAACGCCGGCATCGGGATGTCCGGCCCGTTCCTCGACACGTCCGTCGAGGACTGGGAACGCGTCATCGACGTCAACCTCTGGGGCGTGATCCACGGCTGCCGCGCGTTCGCGCCGATGCTCGCCGAGCGCGCCGAAGGCGGCCAGATCGTCAACCTCGCCTCGGCCGCCGCCTACCTGCCGTCGAAGATCCTCTCCGCCTACGCGACGACGAAGTCCGCCGTGCTCACCCTGAGCGTCTGCCTGCGGGCCGAGCTGGCCGCGCACCACATCGGCGTCACGGCGGTGTGCCCGGGCATCGTCAAGACCAACATCACCAACACGACGAGGTTCGTCGGGGTGTCCGAAGAGGAACAGCGCCGGCGGCAGAAGGAGAGCTCGAAGCTGTACGCCCGGCGCGGGTTCGGCCCCGAAGGCGTGGCGCGGGACATCCTGCGTGCCGTGGAGAAGGACATCGCGATCGCACCGTCCACTCCGGAGGCGAAGGCCGCGCTGGTCCTTTCGCGACTGACGCCCGGCCTGCTCCGCACGGCCGCGAAGCTGGACCTGACGCCGTGAGCCGGCCGCGGCGGATGTCGCCGCAGGCCCGCCGCGACGACCTGATCCGCGCCGCGCTCGACCTGTTCGGCTCGCGGGCGCCGGAACTGGTCACGGTGGACGACATCGTCGCGCGCGCCGAGGTGTCGCGGCCGCTGTTCTACCGGTACTTCGCCAACCTGCGCGAGCTGCAGGTCGAGGCGCTGCGCACGGTCACCGACGGGCTGATCGACGGCCTGGCCGGGCTCGAGGAGGGCCCGCCGGAGGTGCGGCTGCGCGCGGCCGTCTGCGGCCTGGTCGACGTCGCCGACCACTACCGCGCGGGGTACATCGCGTTGCTGCGCAGCGGTTCGGTGATCGCGACGTCCGAAACGGACGCGGCCATCGACGAGGTCCGCAACCGGGCGGTGGCGCTGATCCTGGACGCCCTCGGCGTCACCGAGCCGTCACCGCTGCTGTCGTTGACCCTCCGCTGCTGGACGGCGGTGGTCGAAGGCGCGCTGCTGAGCTGGCTGCAGGAACGCAGTGTCGCCCGCGAAGACCTCGACGGCTGGCTGGTCGACCAGCTCACGGCCATGCTCGAGGCCACCGCGAAACACGAACCGGCCGGCACCACGGGGGTACCGGCCGGTTCGTGAACGGTGTCAGTGCTTGGTGACGAGCTCCCAGCCCTCGACGTCCTCGGGGCTGCGCGGCGCCGGGCCGACGTACTTGGCCGACGGCCGCACCAGGCGTCCGGTGCGCTTCTGCTCCAGGATGTGCGCGGCCCAGCCGGCGGTGCGGGCCGAGCTGAACATCGCGGGCATCATGTGCGGCGGGACCTGGGCGAAGTCCAGGATGACCGCGGCCCAGAACTCGACGTTGGTCTCGATCGGGTGATCCGGGCGCCGCTCGCGCAGCTCCTTCAGCGCGGCCTGCTCCAGCGCGGCGGCCGCTTCGTAACGGGTCGCGCCGAGTTCCTGGCAGGTCCGGCGCAGCACGCGGGCCCGCGGGTCCTCGGCGCGGTAGACGCGGTGGCCGAAGCCCATCAGGCGTTCCTTGCGGTCGAGGATGCCCTTGACCAGGCCCTCCGGGTCACCGGTGCGCTCGACCTCTTCGATCATCGGCAGCACGCGCGCCGGGGCACCGCCGTGCAGCGGGCCCGACATCGCGCCGATGGCACCGGACATGGCCGCCGCGACGTCCGCGCCGGTGGAGGCGATGACGCGGGCGGTGAAGGTCGAGGCGTTGAGGCCGTGCTCGGCGGCCGACACCCAGTAGGCGTCCAGCGCCTTGACGTGCGCGGGGTCCGGCTCGCCGCGCCAGCGGACGAGGAACCGCTCGGTGATGGAGTGGGCCTCGTCGACGCGGGTCTGCGGGACCGCGGGCTGGCCGATGCCGCGCGCCGACTGGGCGACGTAGGAAAGGGCCATCACCGAGGCGCGGGCCAGCTGCTCGCGGGCCTCGTCGTCGGTGATGTCGAGCAGCGGGCGGTACCCCCAGATCGGGGCGAGCATGGCCAGCGCGGCCTGGACGTCCACCCGGACGTCGCCGGTGTGCACCGGCAGCGGGAACGGCTCGGCGGGCGGCAGGCCGTGACCGAACCGGCCGTCCACGAGGAGGCCCCACACGTCACCGAAGGTCACCTTGCCGGCGAGGTCCTCGATGTCGACGCCGCGGTAGCGCAGCGCACCGCCGTCCCGGTCGGGTTCGGCGATTTCGGTGTGGAAGGCGACGACGCCTTCCAGACCCGGTCGGAAGCCGTCGTCGGGTTGGCCGGACGGCTGAGGCTTGCTGATCGTGGAGGTAGTCACTGTTTCGCGGAACCTTTCGGTGCGCTTTTCCCCGGCTGGTTGGTGCTGGTCGCGCGGTTGGGACAAGCGCACTGAACGCGCGCCACATCGCACGGATGGATAGACCTTGCTCTCTTGACGGGCGGGTGGCAATCGAAAGAAGCGGTGGTTTCGGTCACGATTACGAGAACGATTCAGTCACACGTCCGGTCAAGCCGGAGAATTTTCACCACGTAGTGTGACGAAGCCCAGGTAAATCCTGTGTTTCCGAACCAGGCGCTCCCCGGTTTCGGGTGATAGACCTAGCGGATGCACCTCAGCCCGCAGGAGCGCGACAAGCTGCTCATCCACGTGGCGGCCGACGTCGCGCGGAAGCGGCTGGACCGCGGTGTCCGGCTCAACTACCCCGAGGCGGTCGCGCTGATCACCGACCACGTCCTCGAAGGCGCCCGCGACGGCCGCACGGTCAGCGACCTGGTGGCCAGCGGCCGGACCGTGCTTTCGCGGGAGCAGGTGCTCGACGGCGTGCCGGAGATGGTCGACTCCGTGCAGGTCGAGGCCACCTTCCCGGACGGCACGAAGCTCGTCACCGTGCACGACCCGATCGTGTGAGGAGCAGCTGATGCGTCCTGGCGAGATCATCCCCGGCGAGGAGCCGGTCGAGCTGAACCCCGGCCGCGCGCGCGTCCGGCTGCTGGTGCGGAACCTCGGCGACCGGCCGGTGCAGGTCGGCTCGCACTACCACTTCGCCGCGGTCAACCCCGGCCTCGAGTTCGACCGCGACGCCGCCCGCGGTCACCGGCTAGACGTGCCGGCCGGGACGTCGGTCCGCTTCGAACCCGGCGTCGAACGCGAAGTCGACCTCGTCCCGCTCGCCGGCGCCCGGCGCGTGCCGGGGCTCCGGTCCGAATTCGCCGGAGAGTTCTGAAATGCCGCAGATCGACCGCGAGCGCTACGCCGAGCTGTTCGGCCCGACCACCGGCGACCGGATCCGGCTCGCCGACACCGACCTGCTGATCGAGGTCACCGAAGACCGTTCGATGGGGCCCGGCGGCTCCGGCGACGAGGTGCTCTTCGGCGGCGGCAAGGTCATCCGCGAGTCCATGGGCCAGGGCACGGCGACCCGGGCCGAAGGCGCACCGGACCTGATCATCACCGGCGCGGTGATCCTCGACCACTGGGGCGTCGTCAAGGCCGACGTCGGCGTGCGCGACGGCCGGATCGCCGGCATCGGCAAGGCGGGCAACCCGGACACGATGGACGGCGTCGACCCGGCCCTGGTCATCGGGCCGTCCACCGAGGTGCTGTCCGGCAACGGCAAGATCCTCACCGCGGGCGGGATCGACTGCCACGTCCACTTCATCTGCCCGCAGCTCGTCGACACGGCGCTGGCCGCCGGACTGACCACTTTGGTCGGTGGCGGCACCGGGCCCAACGAGGGCACGAAGGCCACGACCGTCACGCCCGGCGCGTGGAACCTCGGCCGGATGCTGTCCGCCATGGACGGTTACCCGATCAACGTCCTGTTGCTGGGCAAGGGGAACACCGTCCGGCACGAGGCGTTGCGCGAGCAGCTGGCGGCGGGCGCGGGCGGGTTCAAGCTCCACGAGGACTGGGGTACGACGCCGGCGGCGATCGATGCCTGCCTGACCGTCGCGGACGAAGCCGGTGTACAGGTGGCGATCCACACCGACACGCTGAACGAAGCCGGGTTCCTGGAGTCCACTGTGGACGCGATCGGCGGGCGGTCGATCAACGCGTACCACACCGAAGGCGCCGGTGGCGGGCACGCGCCGGACATCATCCAGGTCGTCTCGCTGCCGAACGTGCTGCCGTCGTCGACCAACCCGACCCGCCCGCACACGGCCAACACCCTCGACGAGCACCTCGACATGCTGGTGGTCTGCCACCACCTCAACCCGTCGGTGCCCGAGGACCTCGCCTTCGCCGAGAGCCGGATCCGGCCGACGACGATCGCCGCCGAAGACGTCCTGCACGACCTGGGCGCGATCTCGATGATGAGCTCGGACTCGCAGGCGATGGGCCGGATCGGCGAGGTCATCATCCGGACCTGGCAGACCGCGCACGTGATGAAACGCCGCCGCGGGGCGCTGCCCGGCGACGGCGCGGCGGACAACCTGCGCGCGCGTCGCTATGTCGCCAAATACACGATCAACCCGGCCATCGCGCACGGCATGGAGACCGAAATCGGCTCGGTCGAGGTCGGCAAGCTCGCGGACCTGGTGCTGTGGGAGCCGAAGTTCTTCGGCGTCCGCCCGCACGTGGTGCTGAAGGGCGGCTTCCCGGCGTGGGCGGCGATGGGGGACGCCAACGCGTCCATCCCGACGCCGCAGCCGGTGCTGGCCCGGCCGATGTTCGGTGCTTCGATCGGGGCGGCGTTGAGCCTGCACTTCGTCGCGCCGTCCGCTTTGGACAGTGGGCTGCGCGAGCGGTTCGGCATCACGCGGCCGCTGGTCGCCGTGTCGGACATGCGGGCGCGGACCAAGGCGGACATGGTGCTCAACGACACCACGCCGGACGTCCGCGTCGAGCCGGACAGCTTCGCGGTGCACGTCGACGGCGAGCTGATCGAACCGCAGCCGGTGACGGAACTGCCGATGGCGCAAAGGTACTTCCTGTTCTGATGGACCTTTCGGCACTGATCCTCGCGGACTCCCGGTTCCCCGGCGGCGGGCACGTCCACAGTGGCGGGCTGGAGGAGGTCGTCGCGCGGAAGCTGGTGACCTCCGTGCGGGATCTGCCGGGCTTCCTTTCCGGACGGTTGCGGACGGCGGGGTTCCTGGCGGCGGTTTTCGCGGCTGCCTCGGCGCATGCGGCGGTCAACCGAGGCAATTGGTCGCGTTTGGACAGTGAACTGGACGCGCGCACGCCGTCACTCGCGCAGCGCGAAGCCTCCCGAGCGCAAGGCCGTGGAACCGCGCGGGCCGGGCGGATCGCGTGGCCTTCGCCGGTCTTGGAAGAGCTGCTGGCCGAGACGCCGCGGCCGCACCACCCGATCGTGCTGGGCGCACTGGTCGGCGTCGCGGGCGGGTCGCCGTACGACGCCGCGATGGCGGTCGCCTACCTGTCGGTGAGCGGCCCGGCGAGCGCCGCGGTCCGGCTGCTGGGGCTGGACCCGTTCGCCGTCAACGCCGTCGTGGCCCGGCTGGACCTCGCTTCCGTCTGCTCGGAAGCCGCGGCCGCGGCGGGCGACGACCCGGCGTCCCTGCCGTCGCCGGGGTCACCCGCGTTGGACCTGTTCGCCGAGGCGCACGCCCGGCACCACCAGGAAGAGGTGCGTCTCTTTGCCAGCTGAACACGGACACGGACACGGGCACGGGCACGTCCACCCGGTCAGCTTCGACCCGACGGCCAGCGAACCCGACCACTACGACGCCGCGCCCACCGCCGGCCGCGCGTACCGGATCGGCATCGGCGGCCCGGTCGGCTCCGGCAAGACGGCGCTGACCGCGGCACTCTGCCGCGCGCTCGGCGACGAGATCCGGCTCGCCGTGGTCACGAACGACATCTACACGACCGAGGACGCGGACTTCCTGCGCCGCGCGGGCGTCCTCGACCCGGAGCGGATCGAGGCGGTGCAGACCGGCGCGTGCCCGCACACGGCGATCCGCGACGACATCACCGCGAACCTCGACGCGGTCGAGCGGCTGGAGGAGAAGTTCCCCGGCCTCGACCTGGTGATCATCGAGAGCGGCGGCGACAACCTGACGGCGGTGTTCAGCCGCGGCCTGGCGGACAGCCAGATCTTCGTGGTCGACGTCGCGGGCGGCGACAAGGTCCCGCGCAAGGGCGGCCCCGGTGTCACGACGGCGGACCTGCTGGTGATCAACAAGATCGACATCGCCCACCTGGTCGGCGCGGACATGGACGTGATGACGTCGGACGCGCACCGGATGCGGGGCTCGCTGCCGGTGATCACCCAGTCCCTGGTGGACACCCCGGACGCGCCCGCGGTCGCCGACTGGGTCCGTTCCCTGCTGTGAAGGCCCACGCGCGGCTGACGGCGTGCTTCGACGGCTCGCGCACGGTGCTGCGGGAGCTGTGCTCGATGGCGCCGTTGACGTTGTTCCCGCGCCGGCGTTCGGGTGCGACGGCCGTGGTGCACCTGGTCAACTCGGCGACGTCGCCGCTGGGCGGGGATGACCTGCTGCTCACCGTCCGGGTCGGGCCGGGTGCCTCCCTCCGGTTGTCGGGGGTGGCGGCCACGTTGGCCCTGCCGGGCCTGCACGGCGAGTCGTCGTTGTCCACTGTGGACGTAGTCGTGGAAGACGGTGGGTCGCTGGAGTACCTGCCGGAGCCGACGGTGATCACGGCGCGGGCCCGGCACAATGCGATTTTCCGGGCCTCGCTGGCTGCCGACGCCTACCTGCACACGCGGGAGGTGCTGGTGCTGGGGCGGGCCGGGGAGAAGCCGGGTTCGCTGGTGACCACGCTGGACGTGGTGCGGGCCGGGACCCCGGTGGTGCGTCAGACGCTTTCGGTGGGGGACGCGGGCTTGGACGGGAGCCTGGCGGTGCTGGCGGGCCGGCGCGTGCTGGCCACGGACCTGGAGGTCGGGGGCCCGGAACGGCCGGCGGCGTCGGGCGAGTGGTGGTCCCGCAGCCCCCTCGCTGCGGGCGGCACCCTCACCACTTCTCTCGCACCGGACGCGGTTGCTGCGCTGCGGCCGTTCTGAGCAGCCCCCGTTTTCCACGCTACCGGTGGGCACCGACAGTTTTCAGAACTTGGTGCCCAGCCAGGTCATCGCCACCGGGCCGCCGATCGACACGCCCCCGATGTGCTCCAGGAGCGGGAACTCCTGCCACGTCACCTGCGCGCCGCGGGACTTCCAGCGGTCGCGCAACGCCGTTCCGACGCTGAACGGGATCAGCTCGTCCAACGTCCCGTGGTACAGGTACACCGGCGGCTTCGGCGCCGTCGTGCCCAGGTAGTTCTGCGCCAGGCGGGCCTGCCAGCGCGGGTCGTGGATCGGGTCCGGCACCGTCACGAAGTCCTGCAGGTGCGCGAACGGCGCCGCCGCGCCCAGCTCGATCGTGCACGCCTTCGAGACGCGCGCCACCGCCTCGCGGCCGCGGTCGTTGAGGATCGACGCGAACGGGACGTCCGGGTACGCCGCCGCGAAGCCCGTTGCCGCGCCCAGCACCAAGCCGAACGCCGCGCCGCCGTCGTTGGAGGCGAACACCGCGTTCAGGTCCGCCGGGACGCCGCCGGCCGCCACGCCGACCACGTTCAGCGAAGGCGCGTACGTCGCCTGGAGCTCCGCCGCCCACGCCGCTGCCTGGCCGCCCTGCGAGTACCCGAACACGCCCACCGGGCCGGACGGGGACAGCCCCGCGCCGGTCACCCGGGAAGCGGCCTTCGCCGCGTCGAGCACCGCGCGGCCTTCGGACTGCCCGACCGCGTACGTGTGCGTTCCCGGCGTGCCGAGTCCTTCGTAGTCGGTGACGACGACCGCCCAGCCCTGCGTCAACGCCTGCGCCAGCAACGCGCTCTCGTTCTCGATGCCGTGGGCCAGGAGGTTCGAGGGCGCGCACTGGTCGCCGAGGCCGTGCGTGCCGACCGCGTACGTGATCAGCGGCCGCGGGCCGCCGCGCAGCCACGGTGTCGGCGGCACCAGCAGCGTGCCGGAGACGGCGTTCGGGGCGCCGGTCGCCGACGTCGAGCGGTACACGAGGTGCCAGGCTTTGACCGGCGCCGGGAACGGGCCGACGAACACCGTCGTCGGCTTCTGTTCCAGGAGGACGCCCGGTTCGGCGTGTGCCGTGGGGGCGGCTGTCACGAACAGGAGCGCGACGGCGACCAGTAACCGACGAAGCATCGTTGCCTCCGGCTGTTTGGTAATCGAGGTTTTCACAATTTAGCCAGCCCGGTAGGATCCGGCAATCCCTCAGAAGGAGGACACAACCGTTGGCTCGCACGTACGGCGGCGTCGCACCCGAACAACGTCGCGCCGACCGCCGCGAGCGGCTGCTCACGGCCGGTCTCGAGCTGTTCACCACCGCCGGCTTCCGGCAGACGAAGATCACCGAGATGTGCGCCCGCGCCGGCGTCTCGACGCGGAACTTCTACGAGGAGTTCACCGGCAAGGAGGACGTCCTGCGCACCCTCCACGACCGGATCAACAGCCTCGCGCTGGAGCACGTCACCGCCGCGCTCGACAAGGTCGCCGAGGCCGACGCCATGACCCGGATCGCCACGCTGCTCGACGTCTTCATCGACACGGTCACCGTGGACCCCCGGCTCCCGCGGCTCAACTACGTCGAGGCCGTCGGCGTCAGCGCGGAGCTGGAGGAGCAGCACCAGGTGTGGGTCGACCGCTGGGCGACCTTCATCGAGACGGAGGCGCGGCGCGCGGCCGAGCACGGCGTCGCCCCGAACCGCGACTACCGGCTGACGGCGATCGCCCTGGTCGGAGCGGCCACCGGGCTGCTGCGCGAGTGGCAGGCGCACGAGCCGCCGCTGCCGGTGGAGGACGTCGGCGCGGAGCTGCGCGCGCTGATGCTGGCCGCCATCATGCGGCCCGGAAAGATCTTGGAAATCCCGGGCAACCCCGGCGCGCCCTCCGGCGTGGAACAGTCGAGCCGGGAGGGGGACCCGGGGGGAGGCCGGCTCACGTGAGGGCCCTTTCCCGGCTGCGGACGCCGGGAAAGGGCCCTC
>NZ_JBSFNC010000095.1:0-36989 GCF_053586895.1 Amycolatopsis sp. NPDC003731
CGTCGCGAATGACTCATTCGGGACCTCGGACGTCCCGAATGAGTCATTCGCGGCAGCGGTCAGCCGGCCGAGAGCGTCGACAGCCGCAGCGAAGACAGCGGGGCCGGGCGGCCGAAGCGGTAGCCCTGGGCGGTCGTGCAGCCCGCCCGGGTGACCAGTTCGGCCTGCTCGGCCGTCTCGATGCCCTCGGCGACCACGGCCACGTCGAGGTCGGCGCACAGGCCGACCAGCGATCGGCACAGGGCCGCGTCGCGGTCCGGGCGGACGCCGGTGGTCAGCGCGCGGTCCAGCTTGATCAGGTCGACCGGCAGCGCGTGCAGCACCGTCAGGGAGCTGTACCCAGCGCCGAAGTCGTCGAGGGCCACCCGGACGCCCAGGTCCTGCAGGCGCCGGATCGCGGCCGCACCCGCCGCCAGGTCCGGGACCGGCACCGTCTCGGTGATCTCGACGATCAGGCGGTCCGCCGGCAGGCCGTACCGGTCCAGCGCGGCCCCGACGCTCTCCTCCAGCGTGGCAGCGCCGAGCCGGCTCGCGCACACGTTCACGTGCACCGTCAGGTCGATCCCGGCCGCGGTGATCTCGCGGCAGGCGAGGTCCAGCACCAGCGCGTCCAGTTCCGCGCCGAGACCAGCGCCTTCCGCCGCGCGGACGAACGTCTCGGGCGACACCGAGGTGCCGTCCCGGGTGGTCCAGCGGGCCAGCGCCTCCACCGCCACCGGCTGCTCGTCGGCCAGCCGGACGATCGGCTGGAACACCAGCGCGAACCCCTCCGGGAGACCGCCGCGGCGCAGCGCCGACGGGAAGTCGGGTGGCCCGTCCGGCGACGGGTGGTAGACGACCGTCGTGTCCTTGCCGAGCCGCTTGCCCGCGTACATCGACGTGTCCGCGCGGCCCAGCAGCACGTCCGACGTCACCGCCGGTTCGGCCGGGTCCGGCACGACCAGGCCCATGCTCGCGCGGACCGGGACCAGCGTGCCGTGCACCGCGAACGGCCGCCGCAGCGCGCTCTGGATCCGGTCGGCGACCGCCTGCGGGGCGTCGACCTCGCCCTCCAGCAGGATCGCGAACTCGTCGCCGCCCAGGCGCGCGACCGTGTCGCCCGCGCGGACGCAGCTCAGCAGCCGCTGGGCGACCGCGTGCAGCAGGACGTCGCCGCCGGCGTGCCCGAACCGGTCGTTGACCTCCTTGAAGTCGTCGAGGTCGACGAAGATCAGCACGAGTGGCCCTTCGGCGCCCTGTTCGATGGCGCGGTCCAGCCGGTCGGCGAAGAGCGCGCGGTTGGCCAGCCCGGTCAGCGGGTCGTGGTAGGCCTGGTGGGTCAGCTGCTGCTGGCCCTCGTACACCCGGCGCAGCAGCAACCGGTTGTCCAGCAAGGAAAGCAGCTGCCGGGCCAGCACCAGGAACACCACCAGCGCGCCCACGAACACCTCGACGCCGTCCGGGCCGGCCCCGGCCACGATCTGCACGGTGATCAGCAGCGCGACCGCGGTGACCGGCAGGTACGGCAGCGCCACCTGCCACCAGTCGACGCCGACCGCCTGACCGGCGTCGTCCCGCCGTCGCGTGCTGGGCGTGACCAGCAGGGCGAAGGCGATGAACAGCGGGCCGAGCACGAACCCGGCGTCCGACCACGGCTTCATGCTCTCCGCGCCGATGCTGACCAGGTAGGCGAACACGCTGTCGGAGCAGGCCAGCGCGACGATCCCGAGGGCGGCGAGCAGCAGGTTCGCGCGGTAGGGGCGGTCCACCCGGTCGAACACGACCAGCAGCACGGCGACGACCACGACCACCAGGTCGGTCAGCGGGTAGGCGATGGCGACGGCCCAGGTCAGCGCGTCCGGCCCGGTGGCCTGGACCACCTGCCCGAGTGCGGCGGTCCAGGTGAGGATGAACAGCGAGCCGGTGACGACCAGGCCGTCGAGCACCACGGCGACGCCGAAGTGGGCGGTCCACTGCGCGGGCTGCCAGCGTTCGCGGTCCGGCCGCGCGCGGGCCCGGGCGAGCACGAACAGCGCCGGCAGCGCGAAGAGCGGGAAGCTCAGGTACCCGACGTCGGCCAGCGACGGCGACGGCAGCCCGCGGCCGTCGACCAGCTGGTAGTAGGACCAGACGCACTGGCCGAGCGACCAGCCGGTCATCCCGATCGCGACCAGCACCCGCCACCACCGCTGGTGCCCCCGCACCCGCCGGGCGACGACGACGCCGCAGACGATCCCGGTGACCCCGGCGCCGAGCTGCAGGGCGTCGTCGACCCACAGGGCGAAGGTGTCGCCCCAGAAGGCGAAGCCGTTGACCACGACCACGGCCGCCGTGACGAGGACGAGCAGGATGGCCACTGGGTACCGCCGCACTGTCATGGCACCTCACGCGGTCACGCACGCCGGTCGGACCGGCAAACACTACACCGGGCGTGATCAACCACAAACGCACCGGCACAGGCGCCGGTCAGGCGGTGGCGCGGGCCGGTGCCGGTCGTCGGCTTCCGCTCGCTCTCCGCGGCTGCCGGCGCTGGATCGGGCGCCGTCCCGGCGGGGATCGCCGCCGACCTGCGTGGGTCAAGTGATGTCGCGGCGCTGCAGCAGCCAACCCCCGAGGGCGCCGAACGCGAGCACGTACGCCGCCAGCACCGCCGTCGCCTGTCCGGCCCCGACCACCTGCTCGACCCCCGGTGCGCTCGCCCCGAACGCGGCGGCCAGCGCGCCCGCGTTCGGGCCCGGCAGCGCCTTCTGCAGTTGCGCGACCCAGTCCAGCAGCGGCGCGGCGATCGACGCCAGCAGGTTCTGCACCGCGAGCAGCCACACCAGCCCCAGCCCGATCGGGAGCGCCACCGAGCGCAGGCCGATCGCCAGCAGCACCCCGAGCGCGCCCCACATGGTCGCCACCAGCCAGCCCGCGCCGAGGCCGGTCAAGACGTCGGACGCCGCCGGCCAGCTGATCGCCTGCCCCTCGAGCGACGCCACCAGTGCGCTCGCCCCCGCCGTCGTCGCGAACAACGTCAGCACGGCAGCGAGGGCGGCCAGCGCGACCGTGACCAGCTTCGCGCCGTACACCGCCACCCGTGACGGGTGCTGCACGAGCACGGTTTTCCAGGTGCCGTAACCGTATTCGCTCCCGGCGACCAGCACGCCGAAGATCAGCGCCAACGCGCCGACGAAGATCGGCAGCCCGCCCAGTGCGCTGCCGACGAAGGCGTCCGGCAGCATCGCGGCCAGCCCGCGGCCGCTGCCCGGTGGCCCGGACGTCGCCCCGCTCAGGCCCGCGTACGGGACGGCGTATCCGAACGTCAGCGTCAGGACGACGGCGACGGCCAGCAGCAGCCAGGTCGCGGGACGGCGGGAGTGCTTGGTCAGCTCGGCGCGGATGTCACGCAGCATCGGGGTTGCCTCCGGTCAGGGCGAAGAAGGTCTGTTCCAGGTCGGGTTCGTGCCAGCGCAGCTCGGTGACGACGAACCCGGCGCCGACCAGCTCGGCGTTGACCCGCCCGGCCTGCTCCGGGGCGACGTCGAGTTCGAGCGCGGTCCCGTCGAGACGGATGCGGGACGGGCCGAAGAGGCGGCCGAGGTGCTCGCGGGCGTTCGGGAGCGGATCGGCGACGACGCGCAGCGCGCCGCCCGCGCGCAGGTCCTCGACCGTGGTCTCGGTGACGAGCCGGCCGTGGTCGAGGACGCCGACGCGGTCGCAGATCTGCTCGACCTCGGCCAGCAGGTGGCTGGACAGCAGCACGGTGCAGCCGCTCGCGGCCAGCTTGCGGAGGGTGACCCGCATGTCGGCCATGCCCGCCGGGTCGAGGCCGTTGGTCGGCTCGTCGAGCACCACCAGCTCGGGGTCCTTCAGCAGGGCCGCGGCCAGGCCGAGCCGCTGCTTCATCCCGAGCGAGTAGGTCGCGTACCGGTCCTTGGCCCGGTCGGTGAGGCTGACGACGTCGAGCACGGCGTCCACGCGCGTCCGGCGCACTCCGGCGTGGTCGGCGAGCACCCGCAGGTTGGCCCGGCCCGACAGGTACGGGTAGAAGGCGGGGCCTTCGATCAGGGCGCCGACGCGGGCGAGGCTGGCGGGGCCCGGTTCGGCACCGAGCAGCCGGACGCGGCCGGCGGTCGGCCGGATCAGGCCGAGCAGCATCCGCAGCGTCGTCGTCTTGCCGGCGCCGTTCGGGCCGAGGAAGCCGTAGACCTCGCCGGCGGGCACGGACAGGTTGAGGTCTTCGACGGCGGCGATCTCGCCGTAGCGCTTGGTCAGCGCGGTGGTCTCCACGGGCAGGGTCACGGTGGCCTCCTTCTGGCGTCTCCCATGGTCGGGATCGCGGCGCCCGCAGGCGTCCGCCGCCGGACGGCACTTGCGCCTACGCCGGGCTGCGTACGCGGGTACGGTCGAGGTGGTGATCACGCGCATCCGGGGGTACGCGCTGCCGAGCGGCGAGTACGCCGACCTCTACGCCGACGGCGACCGCTGGACGACCGACCCGGTGCCCGGCGCGACCCTGGTCGCCGAAGGCTGGCTGCTGCCCGGCCTGGTCGACGCGCACACCCACCCCGGCGCGGAGGCGCCTGGGCAGCCGATGGACGACGAGCTGCTCCGCGAGCAGCTGCACCAGCACGTCGACGCCGGGGTCACGCTGATCCGCTCGCCGGGTCTGCCGGGCGAGCCGCCGCCGTGGTTCGGCGAGGACCCCGACGTGCCGCGGGCCCGGCACGCGGGACCGTGGCTGGCGCAGGAAGGCCAGTTCTTCGACGGCTGGGGCCGCCGCGCGGCCCATGACGAGCTTCCGGCGCTGGCGGCGGCGCAGGCCGCGCGCACGGGCTGGGCGAAGATCATCGCGGACTGGCGCGTCGGCGATTCCGCGGTCCCGGTGGACGTGCTGCGGGCGGTGGTGCGCGAGGTGCACGCGGTCGGCGGGCGGGTCGCGGTGCACAGCCAGCACCCCGAGGGCGGCGCGGCGGCGGTGGCGGCAGGCGTCGACTCCCTCGAACACGGCATGTGCCTGGACCCGGGTCTCCTGGCGCGGATGGCCGCCCAGGGAACGGCGTTGACGCCGACGCTGTCGACGATCACCGAGAGTCTCGGGCGCCGGGAACAGCAGCCGGACAGTCCGGCCCGGACGTGGTACTTGAGCGGCGCGCGGGTGCACGGAGCACTGACCGCGGCCGCGGCGGAAGCGGGCGTGCGCGTGCTGGCGGGCACGGATTCCCTCCCGCACGGCGGGATCGTCGCGGAGATCCGGGCGTTGCTGGCCGCGGGAGTCCCACAGCACGACGCACTGGCGGCGGCGTCGTGGAGCGCGCGGGAGTACCTGGGGCTCGGCGGGCTGGAGCCGGGCGCACCGGCGGACGCGGTGGTATACGACCGGGATCCGCGTGTCGAACCGGATCAGCTGGCGGACCCGGCGGCGGTGGTGCTGCGCGGCCGGTGCGTGCGGCGCCGCGGGTGAACGCGGCGCCGCGGCCGGTCAGCGGTAGTTCTTCCCCAGCGGCAGGCCCGGGATCGGCTTCGCGATCAGCGCCACCGGGACGAAGTAACTCATCTGGCTCAGCACGAGCGTGAGCGTCCACAACGCCTTGTCGTCGTAGCACGCGGACGCCCGGGCGAACAGCTCGTCCGGCACCCGCTCGGTCACCGAGCTCGCCGTGAACACCGCGTCGGCGAGCTCCAGCGCCACGCGCTCTTCCTCGCTGAAGTACGGCGAGGTCGGCCAGGACGCCACGGACGTGACCTGCTCCTCGCTCGCCCCTGTCTTCCGGAGCAGCTCGGCCTGCCTGATCGTGTGGTACGTGCTGCCGACCAGCTGGCCGATGCGCAGCTGCACCAGGTGGATCGTGCTCCGCGGGATCGAGCCGTTCATGGTGATCCTGGTCAGCGCGCCGGCGAGATCGCCCATCTCGGGGAAGAACTGCGCCGGGTCGGGAAGACGGGACATCTGTTTTCCTTTCGTCGTTTCGTGTCCTGACGAAACGGCCCGCCCGGTTGTGAGGCGACGTCACAAACCGCCGCCCCGGATCGTCGGAGTGGCGTGACTGATCTCTTGCAGGAGCGGCGGCAGCTGACCGGCCTCGCCTACCGGCTCCTCGGCTCGCTGAGCGACGCCGAGGACGTCGTCCAGGAGGCGTACGGCCGGTGGTACGCCCTGTCCGGGCCGCAGCGGGAGGCCATCGCGTCGCCCGGGGCGTGGCTGACGACGGTGGCCAGCCGGCTCTGCCTCGACCAGCTGCGGTCGGCCCGTGTACGCCGGGAGCGGTACGTCGGCGAGTGGCTCCCGGAGCCGCTGCCCGGCGAGACCGGCGCGGGCACCGATCCGGCCGACCGCGTCACCCTGGACGAGTCGGTCACCATGGCGTTCCTCGTCGTGCTGGAGGCCATGACGCCGGCCGAGCGGGTGGCCTTCGTCCTGCACGACGTCTTCGGCTACCCGTTCGCCGAGGTGGCGGCCGTCCTGGGCCGCTCGCCGTCGGCGGCGCGCCAGCTGGCCTCCTCCGCCCGCCGCCGCGTCCGGGCCGCCCGGGCCCCGGAGCCGGCCCGGGAGAGCGCCGAGGTGGTCCGCGCCTTCAAGACGGCCTGGGAAGCGGGGGACATCGAGGGACTGGTGGGCCTGCTCGACCCGGAGGCCACGGTCGTCGCGGACGGCGGTGGCCTGGTCAGCGCCGTGCGTCGCCCGATCGTGGGCGGCGACCGGGTTGCGCGGTACGCCGTGGACCTCACGCGCCGGATCGCGCCGTTGTCGCTGGGGGAGGCCACCGTCAACGGGCGGCCGGGGCTGGTCGCCCGGCGGGACGGCGCTCTGGTGGCGGTGCTGGCGTTCGAGGTCGCCGGGGAGGCGGTCCGGCGGATCTGGGCGGTCCGGAACCCGGAGAAGCTCCGCTATTGGCCGGCGGGCTAGCCCGCACCCCGGTCGTCGTGCCGGGCGCGCGGGGCCGGCACGACGAACGCGATCACCGCCGCCGCCAGTCCGACGAGCACGGACAGGTGCGCGGCGGCCGGTACGGCGCTGATCAGGAACAGCCGCAGCGACCCCGAAATCAGCAGGCGCCACATCCTCGGGCTCATGATCAACAAGTACCCGCGGCGGGACGCCGTCAACCGGCGCCGGGGCAACGGCCCGGTCACGTTCACCCGCGGGGGTGGTGCGTCGCCCGGGTGACCGTCCCCGGGCCGGAAAGCCTGCCGCGGCAGCGAAGGCGCTCCGGTCATTTCGACACGTTCGACAGTGGTGGTCGGGTGAGTTTCCGCCCGGAATCGTTGCGCCGCAATGTGGTCGCTGTGAACAGAACGCCAACAAGTTTCGCCATTACCCGGATGGCGGAAAAGGAAACCGCGGGATAACGATCCGTTTGCCGGAGCGTGATCGACTGGACATCGGCGGTGGCGCTGGCGACCATTGACCTCCGTGCGTGGAAGGGGAGGGGAACGGTGAGCCTCAGTGCGGCGGACGTGGTCGGTGAACTCAAGGCCCTGCGCAAAGGGAGGGCAATTTTCACGACACCGCTCGCGGACCGGATCGGCCCCGCATTGCGCACCACTTGCGGCATTGTCGAAGATGACGGAACCGTGGAGATGCGGCGTAAGCTGTCCGATCGATTGCGCCCGCTGGTCGAGTCGCTGCCGGACGATCTGAAGATCGCTTTGCTCGCCGCATTCGCGCTCGAGGAGCGGGCGCGGAAACCGTTCTACCAGGAACGGGTGCACTGGGCCGCGATCACGCTCGACCGCGACGACCGGACGGTCCGGCGGCGGATCGACGAGGGGATCGAGCAGATCGCCGCGCTGGCCGTCGCGGCGGCCGGGCCGGCGCCCCGGCACTATCCGGGCCGCGGCTGGCACACCGAAGAACTGCGCGTCACGCTGGCTCTCGATCAACCGGTGCCGGAGGCGTTCGAATTCCGGCGGGTGGTCGCCGACGCCGACGAAATCGCCGTGCTCGACCTGGCGCTGACGTTGCCGGTCACCGGCGAATCGGGCGTTTCGGTGCACGAGTCGGATCTCGGAGTCGACGTGTTCCACGGTGGGGTGCTAACGCACCGGGTGATGGAATCGAGTGACCGGATCGGGCTCGTTCTGCGGCTGCCGGAGCCGTTGCGCCGCGGCGCGCGCCACGAGGTCGGGCTGCGATTCCGGGCGAACCTGCGAGAACCGCGGTACCTCTGCGTGCCGCGCCACCCGTGCGATCTCTTCGATCTGCACGTCCGGTTCGGTGAACGCGTGCCGAAGCGGATCGTGCGGCAGGAAAAGGTTTCCCCGGCCGACGACCGGTCGCACGCCGGTGCGGCGCTGCCGGCCGACGACGCCGGCGAGGTGCACGTCCGGTTCCGGGACCTCGAGCCGGGCTTCGCCTACGGAATCCGCTGGGCCTGATCGCCCGGTTTCCGCCCACATTTTGTCCCGTCCCCCGAAGGTGCCCGGCGGCCGTTTCGACGGGGTCGTGAACGATTAACGGACAATACCTGGACAACCACCAGCACCGTGCAACGTTGCAGGTCAGCGCCTCGATTACGCCATATGACGGATCGGGGACGTCCAGGCACCACACTGTCCGTTGTGGACGGACGCTCCCGGTGGCGGGCACGAGGAGGGCGCGTGGAAACCATGATCGCGGAGGCGGCGGAGGCCGTCGACGGCTACACGGTGCTGGCGGATTCGCCGAGGCCGGAGGGTGGCCTGGCCAAGGAGCAGCTCGACCCGGTGGTGGCGGCGGCGCGCGACGGCGACCCGGAGGCGGTCCAGGCGCTGCTGCGGCTGATCAAGCCGACGGTGGTGCGGTACTGCCGGGCGCGGATCGGCGGCCGGGACCTGTCCTACCTGTCGGCCGACGACGTCGCCCAGGAGGTGTGCCTGGCGGTGCTGAAGGTGCTGCCGGGGTACCAGGACCGCGGGGGCTCGTTCCTGTACCTCGTGCGCGCGATCGCGGCGAACAAGGTCGCCGACGCGTTCCGCTCGGTGGCCCGGGACCGGTCGAAGCCGGTGCCGGAGCTGCCGGACCGGCCGCTGGGCGGCAACGAGCCGGAGAACCACGTCCTCGAGCTCGACCTGGGGGCCCGGCTGGGCCGGCTGCTGGCGTTGCTCCCGCCGCTGCACCAGGACATCCTGTCGCTGCGGATCGTCGCCGGCCTGTCGGCGAACGAGACGGCGGAGGCGCTGGGCATCTCCGCCGGCAACGTCCGCATCACGCAGTTCCGCGCCCTGACGAAGCTGCGCGGCATGATCGGCGACCTGTAGGCGTCACTCGAGCCATTCGGTGATGAAGTGGTCGCTTTCGTGGATGTGCACGGCCTCGTAGACGCCGGGGCCGAGCACGGCGAACTTGTGCGGCGTGCCCGCCGGGACGACCAGCACGTCCCCGGCGCCGCCGTCGCGCTGCTCGTCGCCGACGGTGAACCGCGCCCGCCCGCGGATGATCACGAACGTCTCGATGTAGGGGTGCCGGTGCAGCCGCGGCCCGGAGCCGACGACGTCCGTGCTTTCGCGGATGACCGAGACTCCGGACCCGACGTCGCGTCCTTCGAAATTCTCGCTGTCGCTCACCTGGCCAGGGTAGCCGTCGCGACGACCCGGCGAAGCTGCCCGAGCGCCCGGTGCTGCGCGACGCGGACCGCACCCGGCGTCGAGCCCACCGCGGCGGCGGTCTCCTCCGCGGACAGGCCGACGACCACGCGCAGGACGACGATCTCGCGTTGCTTCCGGGGCAACACGTCCAGGAGCTTCGCCATCCGCTCGCGCAGTTCGCGCCGGAGCGCGTGGTGCGCGGGATCGAGCGACGAGTCGGCCGCATCGGGCAGTTCGGCGACCGGCTCGTCCTGCCGCGCGGCGGCCTTCCGCGCGGCGGTGACCTTGGTGCGCGCGATGTCGCAGACGAAGCCGGGCAGCGGACGTTCCGGCGGCCGTCGCGGCAGGGCCGTCAGCAGGGCCACGCAGACGTCCTGGGCGACATCGTCGGCCGAGTCGGGGTCCAGGCGCGCGCGGCAGTAGCGCACCACGAGCGGCCGGGCTTCGGCCAGCGGGTGGTCCGGGCTGGTGGTCATGGCTTCCCTCCGTGCGGGGAACTACCCCCACGCCACGGAGATGGACCCGGCGCGCGCGGATTCCCGGCTATTTCCGGGAAGGCCGCGAACGAGGCGACGATCCTTTGATTGACGGGGGAGATGACCTAGGCCTGCACGGACGGACTTCAGTGGCGGCCGAGCAGCCTGCCGCCGAAGGCTCCTGCCGAGGCGGGCGTGTCCGTGGCGGCGCGGCGGTTCGCCGGTGGCCTGCCGTTCGGACTTCCGCGGCGGCCGAGCAGCCTGCCGCCTAAGGGTCCTGCCGAGACCGGAACGCGTCCAGCACCCGGCGCTCCCGTTTGGTCGGCCGCCCCGCGCCGCGGTCGCGGCGGGCGACCGGGATCGCCGTCTCAGGGGGCGGCTTCGGCGTGCGGTCCACGTAGCACGTCGCCGCGTCCAGGGCTCCCACGCGCTTCTGGATCACCCTCACCACGTCCAGCACCTTCGTCGTCCCGCCGACGCGCAGGCGGACTTCGTCGCCCGGGACGACCGTGGTCGCCGGCTTGGCCGGTTTGTCGTTGACGCGGACGTGGCCGCCTCGGCAGGCCGCCGCCGCGTCCGGGCGCGTCTTCGTCAGCCGGACCGCCCAGAGCCAGCGGTCCACTCGGGTGGACTCCACAGTCGTCCATCATGGCCCATTCAGCGGCACGCGCTCGCCACCCCGCCAGGTTACTCACCGGTATATGTCGACTTGTCTGCACCATCGAGCTATAACTTGTTCTAAATACCTCAACGGTGAGGAACAACACATGAGTGTCGAACCCGTGTGGAGAAAAAACTCTGGCTCTGTATCCCGTCGCCTCTTTCTTGCTGGAACTGGTTCTATCTTAGCGAGCGCCGCACTGGCCGGTAGAGCCTCGGCGCAGTCCGCCGCACCGGCCGCCATCAGCGACGGCTCCCGCGTGTCCGCGCTGGTGATCGGGTCGGGCTACGGCGGCTCGGTCGCCGCTCTCCGGCTCGCCCAGGCCGGCATCGACGTGCAGCTGGTGGAAATGGGCATGGCCTGGGACACCCCGGGCGCCGACGGCAAGATCTTCTGCGCCACGCCCAATCCGGACCAGCGCTCGTTCTGGTTGCGCACCAGGACGAAGCAGCCGTTTTCCAACTTCCTCGGGTTCCCGATCGACAAGGACATCCCGCGCTACACGGGCATCCTCGACGCCGAGGAGTTCAGCGGGATCACCGTGTACCAGGGCCGCGGCGTCGGCGGCGGCTCGCTCGTCAACGGCGGCATGGCCGTCACGCCGAAGCGGGAGAACTTCGGCGCCATCCTGCCCACGGTCGATGCGAACGAGATGTACGACGTCTACTACCCCCGCGCCAACGCCGGCCTCGGGGTCGCCACCGTCCGCCCGGCCTGGTTCGACTCCACCGACTGGTACCAGTTCGCGCGCGTCGGCCGGAAACACGCCCAGCGGTCCGGGTTCCCGTTCGTGTTCGTGCCGGACGTGTACGACTGGGCCTACATGGAGCAGGAGGCGGCGGGCACCGTCCCGAAGTCGGCGCTGGCCGGGGAAATCCTGTTCGGCAACAACTACGGCAAGAAGTCGCTGCAGAAGACCTACCTGCCGAAGATCACCGCGACCGGCCGGGTCACCATCTCGCCGCTGCACCGCGTGACGCAGGTGGTGCCGGCCGCCGGCGGTGGGTACACGGTGACTATCGAGCAGCTCACCACCGCGGGAGCGGTGTCCACGATCAAGACGGTCACGGCGGACACGGTGTTCTTCGCCGCGGGCAGCGTCGGCACGAGCAAGCTGCTGGTCAAGCTGAAGGCGACCGGCGCGCTGCCGAACCTGAACGGCGAGATCGGCAAGAACTGGGGCGACAACGGGAACGTCATGGTGGGGCGGGCCAACCACATCTGGGACCCGACCGGGGCCTCCCAGTCGACCATCCCGTGCGGCGGCATCGACAACTGGAACGCGGGCGGTGCCTTCGCGGAGGTCGCGCCGCTGCCGACCGGGATCGAGACGTGGGCGTCGTTCTACCTCTCGATCACCAAGAACCCGAACCGGGCGCAGTTCACCTGGAACCCGGCGACGCGCGCGGTGGACCTCAACTGGCAGACGGCGTGGAAGCAGCCGTCGATCGACATGGCGAAGACCATCTTCGACAAGATCAACTCGACCGAGGGCACGATCTACCGGACCGACCTCTTCGGCACGTACAAGATCTGGGGCGACCATCTCACCTACCACCCGCTCGGCGGCGCGGTGCTCGGCAAGGCGACCGACAACTACGGCAGGCTCGCCGGCTACCAGGGCCTGTACGCGATCGACGGCTCGCTGATCCCCGGCAACACGAGCGTCAACCCGTTCGTCACGATCACCGCGCTGGCGGAACGCAACATCGAAAAGATCATCGCGCAGGACTTCTGACCCACGACTCGTGAGGGGCGCCGCCCCCGCCCCTCACGACCGGTGGGACGGCAGGACGCAGATCGTGTCGAGGCCGAGGACGTGATTGAGCCGTCCGAAGGCGAGCCAGGCGCCGAGACTCATCGACAGCTCGACGATTTCCCGCTGACTGTACGAAGCGGACATCCGCTTCCAGAACTCGTCGTCCAGGTTGTGGTGGTCGGTCGCGTACCGCTCGGCGTACTCCGCCGCCAGCCGCGTCCGCTCGTCGAAGCGGTCCGTCGTGCGCCACTCCGCCACCGCGTCCGCGAACTCCGGCTCGACCTTGACGCCGTCGCGCTCGGTGCGCCAGTCGAGGCAGAAGACGCAGCCGTTGATCTGCGCGATCCGCAGCCGCGCGGCCTCGAACTCCCGCAGCCCCAGCGTCGTGTGCTCGTACACCGCCAGCGAGAACTGGGACGCGGCGATCCCGATGCCGGGCACCATCTCGCCCCAGACGTACCCGATCGGGTCCTTGCCGGCGGGGAGGTCGATGTTCACGAGCGGCTCCTTCCGAGCTTGCCGGCTGCCGGGCGCAGCGGGACGTCGAGTGCGTCGTAGAGGCCGGGTTCGGCCGCGGCCAGCCAGTCGATCGCGCCGACCAGGCGGCCGACGGCGGTGGCGTTGCCGCCCGCCGACCGGTTCTCGCCTTCGTCGGTCGCCTCGACGGTGACCTCGATGCGCGGCCGGCCTTCGATGATCACGCGGTGGGCGCCGTCGCCGCTGGGCGGCGTGGGCCAGTCCGGCGCGCACGAGGCGTGGATGCGGGTGACGTGCTCGATGACGATCCGCGGCTCGCCGTCGACGATGCCCTGGACCTCGAACCGCACCGCGCCTTGGGTGCCCTTCTCGAACTCGCCCATGGTCCGGGTGGAGACGGTTTCCTCGAGGGGACGCCGGTCGAGCGTCTCGCGCAGCTCGGTCACCTCGACGCCGAGGCCGCGCGCGATCAGCCGGACCTGCCCGCCCCACACCATCGACGGCACGCCGGTCATCAGCATCGGCGGGTCGTAGTCCATCGGCTGGCCCATCCCGACCAGGTACCGGACGGAGTCGGGCTGCTCGTACGTCGAGTAGTCGAAGATCTCCTGGCAGCGGACGACGTCGACGTCGGTGCCGAGCCCGCTGATCAGGAGCGGCAGCACGTCGTTGCCCCAGCCGGGGTCGACGCCGGAGACGAACAGCGAGCCGCCGCCGTCCTCGATCGCCGCGAGCACCGGGTCGCGCAGCTCTTTCGGCGCGTTTCGCTGGTCGTAAAGGGGATACAGGGCGGGGGTCACGACGACCGCGCCCGCCCGGACCGCGCGCACGATGTCGGCGAGCGCGTCGTCGAACCGGACGTCCCCCGAAGCGGCGTACACGATCGCGCGCGGACTCGCCGCCAGGACGCCCTCGATGTCGTCCGTCGCGGCGACGCCCAGCTCGCCGACGCCGGCGAGCTCGCCGGCGTCCTTGCCGACCTTCGCCGGGTCGTGGACGAGCACCGCGGTCAGTTTCAGCGCCGGGTGGGCGTCGACGGCCCGGATTGCCGCACGGCCGACGTTGCCCGTGCCCCACACCACTGTGGCGATCATTCCGCCGAGTTTCGCTTTTTTACGCAGCTCCGGGAAGCAAATCGTTCCGGCCAGCGGACCGCGCGTCCGTTGGTAACATGGCCAGCGCCCGAACGTCGTATCGGAGGCCCGCGATGACGATCGACCCCAAGCCCCGCAGCCGCACGGTGACCGACGGGATCGAGGCCGCGCCCGCCAGAGGCATGCTGCGCGCGGTCGGGATGGGCGACGGCGACTGGACGAAACCGATCATCGGCGTCGCCAGCTCGTGGAACGAGATCACGCCGTGCAACCTGTCGCTGGACCGGCTGGCCCAGGCGTCGAAGGAGGGCGTGCACGCGGCCGGCGGCTACCCGCTGCAGTTCGGCACCATCTCGGTGTCCGACGGCATCTCCATGGGCCACGACGGCATGCACTTCTCGCTGGTCTCCCGCGAGGTCATCGCCGACTCGGTCGAGACGGTCATGCAGGCCGAGCGGCTCGACGGCTCGATCCTGCTGGCAGGCTGCGACAAGTCCCTGCCGGGCATGCTGATGGCCGCCGCGCGCCTCGACCTGGCCTCGGTGTTCCTCTACGCGGGCACGATCGCCCCCGGCTGGGTGAAGCTCACCGACGGCACCGAGAAGGACGTCACGCTGATCGACGCCTTCGAGGCGGTCGGCGCGTGCCGGGCCGGGCGTCTCGGGACCGGCGACCTCGACCGGATCGAACGCGCCATCTGCCCCGGTGAGGGTGCGTGCGGCGGGATGTACACCGCGAACACGATGGCGTCGGCGGCCGAAGCCATGGGGATGAGCATGCCGGGGTCGGCCGCGCCGCCGTCCGCGGACCGCCGCCGCGACCACTACGCCCACCTGTCCGGGGAAGCCGTCGTCGGCCTGCTCGAAAAGGGCATCACCGCGCGGGACATCCTCACCCGGGAGGCGTTCGAGAACGCCATCACCGTCGTGATGGCCCTCGGTGGCTCGACCAACGCCGTGCTGCACCTGCTGGCCATCGCGCACGAGGCCAAGGTCGAGCTGACCCTCGACGACTTCAACCGCGTCGGCGACCGCGTCCCGCACCTGGGCGACCTGAAGCCGTTCGGCAAGTACGTCATGAACGACATCGACCGCCACGGCGGCATCCCGGTGCTGATGAAGGCGCTGCTGGACGAGGGCCTGATCCACGGCGACGCGCTCACCGTCACCGGCCGCACGGTGGCCGAGAACCTCGCCGAGCTCGACCCCGACCCGATCGACGGTGAAGTGCTGCGCGGCCTGGACAACCCGCTGCACCCGACCGGTGGCATCACCATCTTGCGCGGCTCGCTCGCCCCGGAAGGCGCGGTCGTGAAGTCCGCGGGCTTCGACACGGCCAACTTCGAGGGCCCGGCGCGCGTGTTCGAGCGCGAGCAGGAGGCGATGGCGGCGCTGAACGAAGGCCGGATCGAGGCCGGTGACGTCGTCGTCATCCGCTACGAAGGCCCCAAGGGCGGGCCGGGCATGCGGGAGATGCTGGCGATCACCGCGGCGATCAAGGGTGCCGGGCTCGGCAAGGACGTCCTGCTGCTGACCGACGGCCGGTTCTCCGGCGGCACCACCGGCCTGTGCATCGGCCACGTCGCGCCCGAGGCGGTCGACGGCGGCCCGATCGCGTTCGTCCGCACCGGCGACCGGATCGCCGTCGACATCAAGGCGCGCAGCATCGACCTGCTGGTCGACGCCGCCGAGCTGGCCCGGCGCCGCGAAGGCTGGGAGCCGTTGCCGAACAAGTTCCCGGAGGGCGTGCTCGGCAAGTACGTGAAGCTGGTGCGGTCGTCGTCCTACGGGGCCGTCACGAGCTGAGCGAGGGCGCGCTTGTCGACCTTGCCGACGTCGGTGAGCGGCAGCGCGTCGGCGAAGTCCACCCGCGCCGGGACGTAGTGCTCCTGGCCGAAGGTGTCCCGGGCGTGGGCCTGCAGGTCGCCGGCCGTGACCTCGCTCGTCACGACCACGACGGCGTGCAGCCGGTCGCCGTGGCCGAAGACCGCCGCGCTGCGCACCGCCGGGTGCGTCTCCAGGGCGTGTTCGACGACGGTCGTGGGGACCTTCGTGCCGTGCTCGCCGACCACGGCGACGTCGTCCGCGCGGTCGAGCAGGTAGAGGTAGCCCTCGTCGTCGAAGCGCCCGAGGTCGCCGGTGCGCAGCCAGCCCGCGCCGATCTCCGGGCCGCCGAGGTAACCGTCCATCATGGACAGTCCGCGCACCTCGACCTCGCCGTCTTCGGTGATCCGCGCCTCCATGCCCGGCACGATCCGGCCGACCGAGCCGAGCCGCTCCGGGTGGCCGATCAGCTCGGCGGCGGAGATGCTCGCGATCATCGGCGCCTCGGTGAGGCCGTAGCCCTGGCCGACGACCGGGCCGAAGACGGCGAGGGCCTGCGCGAGCCGGTGCGGCGGCAGCGGTGCGGCGCCGAGGGAGAGCGAGCGAACGCTGGTGAGGTCGGTTTCCGGCCGCTTCGGGTGGTCGAGGAGCGCGGCCAGCCGCGGCGGCGTGAGCGAGAGCGTGTCGATGCGGTGCTCTTGGATCGCGTCGAGGACGGCACCTGCGTCGAAACCGTCGTGGACGACGAGGGTGTCCTGCCGCAGCAGCGTGCCGAGCACGGTCGCGTTGCCGGTCATGTGCGTCATCGGGGCGACCAGCAGCGTGCGGCCCGGGCCGTCCGGCGACGGCGTGAAGAGGTACGCCATGCCGTCGTAAATGCCGCTGTGGCGGATGAGCTTGGGGGTGCCGGTGGTGCCGCCGGTGGGGAAGAGCAGGCGGACCGTTTCCGGCGGGTCGAGCGGCTCGGGTTCGCCGTCGAGGTCGTCGAGGGTTCTCGTGTCGGCGCCGGGCCAGTCACGGGGCCGGTCGGTGACGACGGTGGCACCGCGCGCCGCGGCGAGCCGGCTCGCTGCCGGAGCCGACGCCGGGACCAGGAGCACGGTCGCGCCGCGCAGGAGGGCCGCCAGCTGGACGAGGACCGTCTCGGGCCGGTTGCGCAGGTCGAGGGCGACGGTGGGCTTGGTTTCGCCGAGGCCGCCGTGGAGGCGGCGCAGCCGGTCGCGGGCCTGGTGGTAGGTGGTGACGCCGTCGTTCGCGTGGAACAGGACGCGGTCACCGCCGTCCTCGAGCGCGGCCAGGACCTTCGTCAGGAAGAAGCTCACGCCCGGGGACGGTACTCAGTCCTGATACGAGAGCTTCGACATTTCCTCGTCGAAGTCGAACCAGTCGCTCTCGCTGCCGGCCGGGATGACGTCGTAGGTGCGGTCGAGGAAGGCCGCGATCTCCTTCGCGGGCGCCTCGAGCACCGCGGCGCCGTCCGGGGAGCTCAGCTCGACGACGACCAGCGCGGGGTCGCCGGCCGGGCCGATGCGCACGTCGCCGTCGCCGCAGCGGGCGAGCAGGCCGTCGGCGAGCAGGTCGCGGCCGAAGAGCCACCGGACCGCGCTCGGGCCGGCGTGCAGTACCACGGCGACCGCGTACGGGTCGCGGGTGTCGTACTCCAGCTCGGCCGGCACCGGTCGCGGTCCGGCCCCGAAGGTGCGGAGGGCGAAGTCGATGCGGGCGTTGGTCACGGTGTGCGGGTCGGCCATTTCGGCCCCTTTGCTACTCGTCGGTTAACTTCGGCTGCTTCCAGGGATAACCCATAGTCAGTTCAACGCCCAGCGATCCGAAAAACTTTCACACGCCAGGGTGATCAAGAAGTGTCCGAGGTCACCGTCGGCGTGGCCGAACGGGCACTTCCCTCACGCACGGTCATCACCGGTGACCGGTCTTTCTGGCCCGCGATGTCCAGGTACACCCACCGACCGTCCAGATACGCGTGTCGACCCCTCAATCACGCGTGTCGACCTTCCGATCACGCGTGATGACCTCCCGATCACGCGTTGCTCGGCACATCAGCGTCGCGGTGAGCGGTCCGCACGGCGCTGACCACGCACCTCGACCGGCATTCGGAGCCGCGCGGCCACCGGATGGGTTCCGGCGGCGGATTTGCGCCGTCCGGGTGGGAAACGCCACCGGGCACCAGTCCGCTTCGCCGCCTGGCCGCGAACCCCCGGCAAGTCAGGGGTGACGTGGAGGGCCGGGAATGGGTGAGCGTGGGCGGCTGCGGCTGCCACCGGACGAGGCACCGGCGCCCGCGCCGAGCGCCGAAGAGCTGCTCGCGCGGGTGGCGGCGGGCGACGAGACGGCGTTCGCGTCGCTCTACGACCTCGTCGCGGGTCCGGTCCTCGGCCTCGCGACGCGCGTGCTGCGCAGTCACGCGCAGGCCGAAGAGGTGGCGCAGGAGGTGCTGGTGGAGGTGTGGCGCAAGGCCACGAGGTACGAGCCGGACCGCGGCAGCGCCCTGTCGTGGGTGCTGACCATCGCGCACCGCCGGGCCGTCGACCGCGTGCGCTCGCACCAGGCCGGTGTCGACCGCGAGGAGCGGGCGGGCCTGATGGACGTCCGGCGGCCGTTCGACGAGGTCACCGAGTCCACGTTGGCCGGTCTGGAGCAGCAGCGGGTGCGGCAGTGCCTGGCCGCGCTGACCGACCTGCAGCGCGAGTCGATCGTCCTGGCCTACTACAACGGCTACACCTACCCCGAGGTCGCCGAGGTGCTGAAGGTCGCGCCGGGCACGGTCAAGACCCGCATCCGCGACGGCCTGATCCGGCTGCGCGACTGCCTGGGGGTGGACCGATGACCGCCGAGCTGCACACGATGACCGGGGCGTACGCCCTGGACGCGGTGTCCGCCGCGGACCGCGCGGAGTTCGAACGCCACCTCGGCGAGTGCGCCGCTTGCCGCCAGGAGGTGGCCGAACTGCGGGCGACCGGCGCGCGGCTGGGCGTGGCGGCCGCGGTGGACCCGCCGCCGTCGCTGAAGCTGGTGGTGCTCGCCGACGTGGCCCGCACCCGCCAGCTGCCACCGAGGGTGCCGGTGGTCCGCCGGCTGAGCCGGGCCAAGACGTGGCAGGTGCGCTTCGCCCTGTTCGGCGCCGCCGCGGCGGCCGTGGTGGCGGTCGTGTTCGGGGTGGTCAGGACACCCGCGCCGGTCGACTCGGTGCTGAGCGCGCCGGACGCGGCCGCGATCCAAGGGGCGGGGGAAGGGCACACCACGCTCGTCGTCTCGCGCAGCCGCCACCAGGCCGTGCTGCTCGCGTCGGACCTGCCCGCGCTCGACGCCGGGCACGTCTACCAGGTGTGGCTGATCGGCGGCGGACACGCGCGCTCGGCCGGGCTGATGACGACCGAGGTGTCGCAGCGGATGCTGGTGGCCGACCTGCCCGCCGACGTCGACCGGATCGGGATCACCGTCGAGCCCGCCGGCGGTTCGGCCGGCCCGACGACCCCCGCCGTCACCAGGATTTCCCTTGCGTAGCCGCGGGTGGGCCGCCCTGCTCGGGGTCCTGGCGCTCGCCGCCGCCTTGGCGGCCGGCCACCTCGTCGCCGGGTTCGTCGGCGTCAACGCGTCGCCCTACCTGGCCGTGGGCAACGGTGCCATCGATTTGACCCCGGTGTGGCTGAAGGACTTCGCCGTCCGCACCTTCGGCACCTACGACAAGCTCGTGCTGCTGTCCGGGATGGCCGTCGTCATGGTGGCCGTCGCGGCGGTGGCGGGCCTGCTGTCGCGCCGGACGCCGGTGCCGGGACTGGTGGTGATCACCGGGTTCGGGCTCGTCGGCCTGGTCGCGGTGTACGCGCGGCCGGATCTCGACGCGGTCGCGCTGCTGGCCCCGCTGGCGAGCTTGGTCGCCGGGGTGGGGACGTTCGCCTTTCTGCACCGGCTCGGCGTCAACACTGCCGCCCCGGACTCGTCGCGGCGGACGGTGCTGCTGGCGAGCGCCGGCGTCGTCGTGGGCGCGGGGGTCGCCGGTCTCGGCGGGCAGCTGCTCGCCGGCCGCCGGGACGCGGCGGCGTCGCGCGAAGCGGTCGGGCGGCTCGTCCCGGCCCGGACCGCACCGATGATCCCGGCCGACGCCGACTTCGCGAAGCTGGGCACGCCGACGTTCCTGACCCCCAACGACCGCTTCTACCGGGTGGACACCGCGCTGACCGTGCCGCAGGTGCGGGCCGAGGACTGGAGCCTGCGGCTGCACGGGATGGTCGACCGCGAGATCCGGTACCGCTACGGCGACATCCGGAACCGGCCGCTGGTGGAACGCACGATCACGATGACCTGCGTGTCCAACGAGGTCGGCGGCACCTACGTCTCCACCGCGAACTTCCTCGGCGTCGACCTGGCCGACCTGCTCGAAGAGGCCGGGGTGCGGCCGGGTGCCGAGCAGCTCTTTTCGTCCAGTGTGGACGGCTGGACGTCCGGCAGCCCGGTCGCCGCGGCGCTGGACCGGGCGCGCGGGGCCATGCTCGCCATCGGCATGAACGGCGAACCGCTGCCGATCGAGCACGGTTTCCCGGCCCGGCTCGTCATTCCCGGGTTGTACGGGTACGTGTCGGCCACGAAATGGGTGACCGACCTCGAAGTCACGACCTGGGGGGCACGGCAGGCGTACTGGCTGAAACGCGGGTGGGGCCAGGAGGCCCCGATCAAAACGGAATCGAGAATCGACACGCCGAAGGGTTTCGAAACCGTCCCTTCGGGGAAGGTCCGTGTCGCGGGGGTCGCCTGGGCGCAGCACACCGGGATCGCCAAGGTCGAGCTGCGCATGGACAACGGACCGTGGCGGGAAGCCGTGCTGTCGCACGAAGTGAACGTCGACACCTGGCGCATGTGGTGGCTCGAGTTCGACCTCGCGCCGGGTGGCCACCAGGTCGTCTGCCGGGCGACGGACAAAAGCGGGTCCACGCAGACCGAAATGCGCGCCGGGACCGTCCCCGACGGCGCGACCGGGTGGCACAGCATCGCCTTCACGGCACGGTGACCCGGATCACCCGAATGGGGGCCAATCCGATTTCCGCGTAGTTCCGAATACCGGGCAAGAAGAAGTTCTCAGCCGCTTATGGGAGTGATTTTCGTGACCAAGCTTCGTGTCGCCGGAATCGGTGTCGCCGCTGTCGCCGCCCTTTCGCTGACCGCGTGCAGCGGTAGCGACACCGCTTCGTCGGGCAGCTCCAGCAGCGCCCCGGCGCCGGCTCCGTCGTCGTCGATGTCCGCGCCGTCGTCCAGCATGGCGGCCGGTGGTTCCGGCGTGACCACCAACGCCGACGTCTTCGGCCCGGCCTGTTCGCAGCTGCCGCAGGGTTCCGCGCCCGGTTCGCTGGACTCGATGGGCCCGCAGCCGGTCGCCTCGGCCGCTTCGACCAACCCGCTGCTGACCAAGCTGGTGGCCGCGGTCAAGGCCACCAACCTGGTCGACACGCTGAACAGCCAGGAGGCCATCACGGTCTTCGCGCCGGCCGACCCGGCGTTCGCCGCGCTGGGTGACGCCAAGTTCAACGAACTGGCCGGCAAGCCCGCCGAGCTGGCGCCGATCCTGCAGTACCACGTCGTCGGCAAGCGCTACGACGCCAAGGGCCTCGCCGCGGCCGGTTCGGTCGAGACGCTCAACACCGCCGGCGGCCCGGTGAAGATCGAGGGCTCCGGCGACAGCATGACGATCAACGGCGCGAAGATCCTGTGCGGCAACATCCCCACGAAGAACGCCACGGTCTTCGTGATCGACAAGGTGCTGACGCCGGGCACCAACAAGTAGGTCAGCGTCCGAGCAGGGGGCCCAGGCGTTCCGCGATGTCGGTGAGGATCTGCACGTAGTCTTCGTGTTCGAAGGTGAACGGCAGGGCGAAAGCCACCTCGTCGATCTCGCGGAACGCCTGGTGCGCGTGCAGCCGCTCGGCGATTTCCGCCGACGTGCCGACGAAGTCGGGGGAGAACAGCATCCGCGCGGGGCCCTGCGGTTCCGCCGTGCGGGGCAGCCGTTTTTCGGCATAGGCCTCGTACTTCGCCCGCTGTTCCGGTGTCGCGCCGTCGGTGGGGATCACGACCAGGCCCTGCGAAATGCGGCCTTCGGGGTGGTGCTCGCGGAACGTCCGGATGTGCGAGAGCTGGATCTCGGCGAAGTCCGTGCTCTCGCCTTCGGCCTTGACCACGCTGCTGGTGAGGAAGTTCATCCGGTGCTTGCCGGCCCACTCCGCCGAGCGCAGGCTCGCGCCGCCGTACCAGAGGCGGTCGCCGAGGCCGGGTGCCTGCGGCTGGACGCGGTCCGAGAACACCTCGAAGCCCTGGGTGCCGCTGAATCCCGTCGCCGGCTCGCCGCGCACGAAGTCCAGCAGCCGCTGCACCCGGTCGTACGAGAAGTCCTCGACGTCCGCGGTGTCCGGGTAGAGGGCGTGCTTGACGTCGTCCCAGCGCATCGGCGGCCCGACGCTGAGCCCGGGGTTGAGCCGCCCGCCCGAGAGCAGGTCGACGGTGGCGAGGTCTTCGGCCAGCCGCAGCGGGTTCTCCCAGCCGAGCGGGATCACCGCGGTGCCGAGCTCGATCCGGCTGGTCCGCTGCGACGCGGCGGCCAGCACGGCGACCGGCGAGGAAATGCCGTACTGGAGGTGCCGGTGGCGCACCCAGGCGCTGTCGAACCCGAGGCGTTCGCCCAGCTCGATGATCTCCAGCGTCGACTCGTGGCCCCGGCGCGGGTCGGCCGCGTCGAACAGGCCGATGGTCAGGAAGCCGAGCTTCCGCAGTGGTCGTGACACAGCTTCGATTTTGCCCCGGTGGGCGGAGTTGTCCCAGCCGGTGGACTACCGCAGCCGGTCGAGGCCGTCGAGGACGAGGTCGAGGCCGAATTCGAACTCCGCCTGGTCGTCGCACCAGCCGAGGGTCGAATCCGGGTCGTCGTGGGCGATTTCGGCCAGCATCCCGACCAGGTTCGGCAGCTGGGCGGCCAGTTCCGCGGGCACCTCGGCCGACGCCCCGGCGTTCGGGTCGAACAGCTCCTGGCTGAACCCGAGCGCGCGGCTGCCCAGCGCGTGCAGCGCGTGGTGGATCCGGTCGTGCGAGAACCCGCCCTCGCGCATCAGGCCGACCAGGCCGTCGTAGTACTTCAGCACCGCGATGCTCGTCGCCGAGCGCGTGCCGAACAGGCCGGGCGCCCAGGGGTGGCGGAGGAAGACCTGCCGCGCCGCGAGGATGCGCCGCCGGGCCGTCTGCTTCCAGTCCGGGCCGGGCGCCACGCGGGCCACGACGTCGTTGATCTCCTCGGCGACCACCTCGACGATCCCGTCGAGCACGTCTTCCTTCTTGGCCACGTGGTAGTAGAGCGACATCGCCTCGGCGCCGAGGTCCTCGGCGAGCCGGCGCATGGTCACCGCGCGCAGCCCGTGCTCGTCGGCGAGCGCGACGGCCGCCCGCAGCACGCGTTCCCGGCTCAGCGGGGTCCGGGCATCGGTGGTCACGGATTGGATCGTACAACGTAAGTCCCCTTGACCCTGCGCTCGTCCTAGAGCTACCTTACGGCGTAAGACTTACAACGTAAGGGAGCGGTCATGAAGGCTTTGGTGCAGCGTGCGTACGGCCCGCCGGACAGCTTGACCTGGGAAGACGTGCCCGAACCGGTGCCGGGTCCCGGCGAAGTGCTGGTGCGGGTGCACGCCACTTCGGTCAACCCGTACGACTGGCACTTCATGAGAGGCGAGCCGTACGTGGCCCGCCTGATGACCGGCGGCTTCGGCCTGCGGCGCCCGCCGGTGGGCGTCCTCGGCTGCGACCTGGCCGGCCGGGTGTCGTCGGCGGGGAAGGTGTTCGCGCCCGGCGACGACGTCTACGCGCTGCTGCCGCGGGGTGCGCACGCCGAGTACGTCTGCGTGCCCGAGGACCTGCTGGCGCCGATGCCGGCGAACCTCACCCACGAGCAGGCGGCGGCGATGCCGATGGCGGCCGTGACCGCGCTGCTGGCGCTGCGAGGTGTCGAGGCCGGGCAGCGGGTGCTGGTCAACGGCGCTTCCGGCGGGGTCGGCACCTTCGCCGTCCAGCTGGCGCGGGCGCTCGGGGCGCGGGTGGACGCGGTGAGCACCAACGTCTCCTTGGTGCGCTCGCTCGGCGCGGAGCACGTCTTCGACTACCGGACGGACGACTTCACGCGCAGCGACCGCCGCTACGACGTCGTGCTGGACGTCGCCGGCGGCCGGTCGGTGTTCGCCTGCCGGCGGGTGCTGGTGCGGGGCGGCACCTTCGTCGCCGTCGGCGGCCCGGCCGGGCGGTGGGTGCAGCCCGCGGGGCACGTCTTCGCCGCCCTGGCGTCCGGTCTCCCGGCGCGGCGGCGGGTCGTGCTGGCGGACGCCGTGGCCTGCGCGGACAAGGCGGCGGTCCTGCGTGAGCTGGCCGGTTTCGTGGAGCGCGGCGCGGTCACGCCGGTCGTCGACCGGAGCTACCCGTTCGACGACCTGCGTGCCGCGTTCGCTTACTCCGAGGCAGGGCACGCCAAGGGCAAGGTGGTCGTCACCCTCGGCGGCTAGCCGTTGTGCGGGCAGTTGCCGCGGTAGTCCGAAATGGACAGGCTGGTGCTCGGGATCGGGCAGAGGAACTGCTCGTAGCGGGTGTCGTTGTCGATGAACCGCTTGAGCCAGGACAGGGTGTACTTCGCGATCGTCGTGTTCGACGTGTTGGGCGCGAAGTGGCTGGCGCCGCGCAGTTCCAGGTAGGCACGGTCCAGAGTGGACGGAAGACTCGCGTAGAACGGGATCGAGTGCGACGCCACCGGCGCGATGGTGTCCGACTGCGCCCCGACGACGAGCGTCGGCACCCGCAAGGTCGACCAGTTCTTCGTCAGGTTCCAGCCGGTCAGCGGCACCGCGGCCTGCAGCGACGGCCGGGAGCGCGCCGCTTCGAGCGTGCCACCGCCGCCCATGGAGTGCCCGACGACGCCGAGCCGGCTGCTGTCGATCCGCGATCGGACGCTGCTTTGCTGCGTCAGGTAGTCCAGGGAGGCCAGCAGTTGCCGGCCGCGGCTGTCGGGCTGGTCGGAGGTGGTGATGGTGTCGATGGTGAACACCACGAAACCCTGTGACGCCAGGCGCGGGCCCAGCCAGGCGATGCTCGACTGGGTGGCGGTGAAGCCGGGAGCGATCGAGATCGCGCCGAACGTGCCGGCGGTCGTGGTCGTCGGGTAGTAGATGGTGCCGCCGCCGAAGCCGGAGACGGCCAGCCGGGACACCGTGGCGGTGCTCGTCGCGAACGACCCGCGGCTGGCTTCGATGCTGGCGGTGGTCGGGTCGGGACCCCGCTCGTAGGGGTTCGCGGCGGCGGGTGCCGGCGCGGCGACCGCGGTGGTCAGCGCCAGGGCGCCCAGCACGACGCCGGCGGCCTTGGCGCGCCACCCGCGTCGGCGGGAAATTTTCTCACCCAAGCCGGACGTCGTCGGCGGGCTGGTGGGTGCGGACATGGATCGCTCTCTTTCCCCGGGCAGGCGAAAGCACGCCCGGACACAGACGGGCGGATCGGCAGAACTGGTGCACGGCAACGGAAGGACGTGCCGCGGGCGGGGTGCGGGGTAACCGCTTTCCCTCCGCCTATGAAACACCTTGGCGAAATGTTCCACATCCTCCGAATGGGGGAGCGGCCTGACGAACTGGGCGGTCGCTCAGGGCACGCGAACCGGCTCGAGGGCGCCGCGCACGAGGGTGTCGACCAGCGTCGTCGCGACGGTCAGGTCCACCGAGCGGGCGGCGAGGACGTCGGAGTAGAGGAAGGACTCGCCGAGCCGGACCACCGCGAAGGCCAGGTCCGGGAGCCCGACCAGCGGGGCCAGCCCGGCGGCGTCGGCGTCCTCCTGGAACAGCTTGACGTGCGCGTCGACCAGCCCGGGCTGCACGGCACCGCGCGGATCGGTGAGCACGCGCAGGGCGACGTTCGACTCGGCCTCGATGAGCTTGCGCATGCCTTCGCTGCCGGCGACTTCGCGGCGGTAGGCCTCCATGACCCAGAGGCAGCGCAGCCGGCCGTCCGGGGTGCGGACCGCGTCGCCGTGCTCGGCGCGCCAGCCGTCGAGCGCGCGCTGCCAGGTCCGGTCGGAGAGCAGGCGGAGGCCGGCGCCCATCAGGTCCTCGCGATTGCCGACGCGGCGGAAGAAGGTGGTGCGCGAGATGCCGAGGTCGGCGGCCATCCGCCCGAGGTCGAGGCGGGTGCCGGCCATCAGCAGGCGGGCGGCGTGCCGGACGATGTCGTCGGTCGAGGCGGTCACCGGCGTCACCCTAGTCGCAGGTGGGTGCCGGTTACCTTGAAGTGCGCGGCACCCCTTCGGTTAGCTGGGTTCCGTGCGCGTAGACATCTGGTCCGATCTGGTCTGTCCCTGGTGCTATCTCGGCAAACGCCGCTTCGAGCAGGCGGTGGCCGAAGTCGGTGTCGACGTCGAGGTGGTGCACCACTCGTTCCAGCTCGACCCGTCGTTCCCGCGCGGGACCTCGCGGCCGACGCGCGAGGTGCTGGCCGAGAAGTACGGCCGGACACTGGAAGAAGCGGACGCGATGGAAGCCCAGATGGAGGAGCGCGCGGCCGCCGACGGCCTCGAGTACCACCTCGACGGCGTCCACATGGGCAACACGGTCGATGGCCACCGCCTGGTCCACTTCGCGGCCGAGCGCGGTCTGGCCGACGCCGTCGTCGACCGGTTCTACGCCGCGCACTTCACCGAGCGGCGTTCGCTGTTCGACCACGATTCGCTGGTGTCGCTGGCCGTGGAAGCGGGCCTGGACGAGGCCGAGGCGCGGGCGGTGCTCGAATCCGACGCGTACGAAGCGGAAGTGGCATCGGACGGCGAGCAGGCCCGCGCGCTCGGCGCGTCCGGCGTCCCGTTCTTCGTGATCGACCAGCGCTACGGCGTGGCGGGAGCCCAGTCGCCGGAGGTGTTCGCCCAGGTGCTGCGGCAGGTCAGCGCCGCCGCCGCCGGGTGAACCGCGACCGGTCGGTGGCGACGCCGGCCAGGTGCAGGGCAACGCAGAGGAGGCCGGCGGTGGTGAGCGTCCCGGTGGTGATCACCGGGCCGAGCCCGAACCCGGCGAGCTCCATGAGCAAGGCGAGCCCGAAGAGGACGGCGGCGAGAATGGCGAGCATGACGGTCTCGTTTCCGTGGCGTGGGGCCGAACGGTCCACGCCACTGGGACGTTGGGGGTACCGGGGTTTCCGGCTTGGTGGCCGGTAATTCCCCCGCCCCGCCCGCCTGAAACGACCACTTTCCCACCCTCGTTCCCCGCCCACCGCCGCGCAGATTCCCGATGCCGTACCGGAGGGTCGGTTCGTGTGATTGAAGGGTCAACACGCGTGATTGGAGGGTCGGCACGCGTGATTGGAGGGTCGACACGCGGTGGCGTCCGGCCCGTGCCGTGTCGACCTCCCAATCACGCGAGTTGACCTCCCAATCACGTGAGTTGACCCTTCGATCACGCGGGGGGTGGGGCGGTGCTGGAGCGGATGACCAGCTCCGTCGGGAGGAGGACCGGCTCGCCGGCTTCCGTGCCTGTCTCGATCTCCGCCAGGAGGGCCTTCACCGCGTGGCGGCCCACCGCCTCGAACGACTGGCGGATCGTCGTCAGCGGGGGCCAGAAGTGGGCTGACTCCTCCATGTCGTCGAAGCCGACCACGCTCACCGAAGCCGGCACCGCGCGGCCCGTCTCGTGCAACGCGCGCAGCAGCCCCAACGCCATCTGGTCGTTCGCCGCGAACACCGCCGTCACCTCCGGGTCCGCCGCCAGGCGCAGGCCCGCCTGGTAACCCGACTCCGGTGACCAGTCGCCGGCCACCACCGGGGGAACGACACGGCCCGCACGCTCCAAAGTGGCCTGCCACGACTTCCGGCGCCGCTCGGCCGAGTACGACTGCGGCGGCCCGGCGATGTGCCAGACCGTCGAGTGCCCCAGGGACAGCAGGTGGCTGGTCGCCCGCGCCGCGCCGTCGGCCTGGTCGTTGTCCACCACCGGGTAGTCGTAGCGGGCACTCGAGTCGATCACCACCACCGGGAGCCCGTGCGGGAGTTCGATTTCGCTTTGGTCAAGCTGGTGTTGCTCGATGAGGATGATGACGCCGTCGACGGCCTGCTCGTTCAACGTGCTGAACGCACCGGTCACCTCGCCCTGGGTCGGTCGCGTCACCGGCATCAGGATGATCGAGAACCCCTCCGGCACGACCGCCGCCGCGATGGCGTCGAGGGTGCGGCTGTTGCCGAACGTCGGGAGGGCCGAAATGATCACGCCGATGCTGCGGAACTGGCCGTTGCGCAGGGCCCGGGCCGCGCTGTTGGGCCGGTAGCCGACCCGTCGCATCGCGGCGAGCACCCGCTCCCGCGTCGCTTCGTCCACATTGGTCTTGCCGTTGGCGACCCGGGAAACCGTCTGGCCCGAGACACCCGCCTCGCGGGCGACGTCCGCCATCGACGGGCCCCGGCGCCGGGCCGGGCCGGGTGCGGATGACGTCGCTGTCTGGCGCGGCACAGTCACTCCTTGGTGTCCTGGACATGTTTACGTCAACACGTTACTCTGCGGCCGTCCATGTTGACGTAAACATCCTGCCGGGTCCAGTGCCCGGCCGCATGACCACTCGGAGTGACGATGACGTCCACAGCGGCTCCGCCCGCCCCGGTGCCTTCGCGCCGGGCGTCCGCGGCCCGCCGGCCGCGGCGGAAATGGCGGGGCTGGCTGTTCGTCGCCCCCTTCATGCTGGTGTTCGCGCTGACCTTCATCGCGCCCGTCGTGTACGCCTTCGTGCTGAGCCTCTTCCGGGACCAGGCCTTCTTCGGCGGCACGGTCTTCGTCGGCGCCGACAACTACGTCCAGGTCTTCGGCGACCCGAAGTTCTGGGAGGCCTTCCGGCGCGTGCTGGTGTTCCTCGCCGTGCAGGTACCGATCATGCTGGTGCTCGCGCTGATCGCGGCCCTGGCGATCGACAGCGCCCGGCTGCACGCCGCCGGCTTCTTCCGGATCGTGATCTTCCTGCCGTACGCGGTGCCCGCCGTGGTCGCCGCGCTGATGTGGGGGTTCATCTACGGTGACCACTTCGGGCTCGCCGCCGACCTGAACCACCTGCTCGGCACCGCGCTGGCGCCGTTGTCGCCGAGCTGGCTGCTCACCTCGATCGGCAACATCGTCACGTGGGAGTTCGTGGGCTACAACATGCTCATCTTCTACTCCGCGCTGAAGGTGATCCCGAAGGAACTGTTCGAGGCGGCCGCCATCGACGGCGCCGGCACGTTCCGCACGATCCTCTCGGTCAAGCTGCCCGCGATCCGGGGCGCCATCGTGGTCGCGACGATCTTCTCGATCATCGGCAGCTTCCAGCTGTTCAACGAACCGAACATCATGCGCAACCTGGTCCCGAACACAATCGGCACGTTCTACACGCCGAACATGTACGCCTACAACCTTTCCTTCAACGGGCAGCAGTACAACTACTCCGCCACCGTCGCGATCGTGATGGGCGTGATCACCGCGGTCATCGCCTACGTCGTGCAGCTGCGCGGCTCCCGGAAGGAGATGTGACGTGGCTGTTCTCCCGAAGACGCGGTTCTCCGTGACCAAGCCGCGCAAGTCCCGGGTCCTCACCGGCTTCATGGCGCTGTACCTGCTCTACACCCTGGTCCCCCTGGTGTGGCTGGTGATCAACGCGAGCAAGACCCAGCCGGCGCTGTTCTCGACCTCGGGACTGTCCTTCGGCGACACGTTCGCGCTGTTCGACAACATCGGCCAGACGTTCACCTACAACGGCGGCATCTTCTTCCGCTGGCTCGGGAACACCCTGCTGTACGTCGTGGTCGGCGCCGGCGGCGCGACCTTCCTCGCCACCGCGGCGGGCTACGGGCTGGCCAAGTACCGCTTCCCCGGCCGCCGCGGGGTGTTCGCCGTCGTCCTCGGCGCCGTGGCCGTGCCCCCGACGGCGCTGGCCGTGCCGACGTTCCTGATGTTCAGCAAGATGGGGCTGACCAACACGCCGTGGGCGGTCCTCATCCCGTCCCTGATCAGCCCGTTCGGCCTGTACCTGATCTGGGTCTACGCCGCCGACGCCATCCCCGACGAGCTCCTGGAAGCGGCGCGGATCGACGGCGCGGGCGAGCTCCGGATCTTCCTCACCGTGACGCTGCGCCAGCTGGTTCCCGGCATCATCACGGTCGCGCTGTTCACGATGGTGCAGACGTGGAACAACTACTTCCTGCCGCTGATCATGCTCAGCGAACCGAAGTGGTACCCGCTGACCGTCGGGCTCAACCAGTGGAGCGCCCAGGCCAACGGCGCCGGCGCCCAGCCGATCTTCAACCTGGTGCTCACCGGGTCGTTGCTCACCATCATTCCCCTCGTCGTCGCTTTCCTGCTCATGCAACGGTTCTGGCAGTCCGGGCTGAGCGCCGGAAGCGTTAAGCAATAACCCGCCGTCACACCGCCGTGAAGGGACACCCGATGTCAAGAATCCGCACCCGCGCCAAGGCGGCCGCCGCCCTCGCGCTGGCCGCCGCGCTCGCGGTCGGCTGCTCGTCCGGGGGCACGTCCTCCGCCCCCGCCGCCGCCACCGGCACCCAGGACTCCGTCGACGCCGCGCTGAAGGCCGGCGGCGAGATCACCTACTGGAGCTGGACGCCGTCGGCCAAGGACCAGGTGGCCGCCTTCCAGAAGGAATACCCGAACGTCAAGGTCAACTACGTCAACGCGGGGACCAACAAGGAGGAGTACACCAAGCTCCAGAACGCGATCAAGGCCGGCTCGGGTGCCCCCGACGTCGCCCAGATCGAGTACTACGCCCTCCCGCAGTTCGCGCTGACCGACTCGCTGGCGGACCTCAACCAGTTCGGTTTCGGCTCGTTCGAGAAGGACTACAGCGCCTCGACGTGGGCGCAGGTGAAGAACGGCAACGGCATCTACGGCCTCCCGCAGGACTCCGGCCCGATGGCCCTGTTCTACAACAAGGAGGTCTTCGACAAGAACGGCATCGCCGTGCCGAAGACCTGGGCCGAGTACATCGACGCGGCGAAGAAGCTGCACACCGCCGACCCGGCCAAGTACATCACCTCGGACACCGGTGACCCCGGGTTCGTGCTGAGCATGATCTGGCAGGCCGGCGGGCACCCGTTCACCGTCGACGGCCGGAACGTGAAGGTCGACCTCGCCGACGCGGGCACCAAGAAGTGGACCGCGATGTGGGACCAGCTGATCCAGGGCAAGCTGCTCGCCCCGGTCAAGGAGTGGTCCGACGACTGGTTCCGCGCGCTCGGTGACGGCACCATCTCGTCCCTGGTCACCGGCGCCTGGATGCCGGGCAACTTCATCTCGTCGGTGCCCGGCGGCGCCGGCAAGTGGGCGGTCGCGCCGATGCCGACCTACGACGGCAAGCCGGTCACCGCGGAGAACGGCGGCAGCGCGCAGTCCGTGGTCAAGCAGAGCAAGAACCCGGCGCTGGCCGCGGGCTTCGTGCGCTGGCTCAACCACGCCGGTGGCGTCCAGCCGTTCATCAAGAGCGGCGGCTTCCCGTCGACCACGGCCGACCTGACCTCGCCCGCGTTCGTCGACGAGGCCGTGCCCTACTTCGGCGGCCAGAAGGTCAACCAGGTGCTGACGCAGGCGTCGAAGGACGTCGCGCCGGGCTGGACGTACCTGCCGTACCAGACCTACGCCAACAGCATCTTCAGCGACACCGCCGGCAAGGCCTACCTGAACGCCACCCCGCTCGACGCCGGACTGGCGGCCTGGCAGCAGGCCATCGTCGACTACGGCAACCAGCAGGGCTTCACGGTCAGCGCCGGATGACCGTCCACATCGAAGGCGACGCGGGCCAGGTCATCGGCCCGGTCCCGCGTCGCCTCTTCGGCTCCTTCGTCGAGCACATGGGCCGGTCGGTCTACACCGGGCTGTACGAGCCGGGTCACTCCACATCGGACGCTCGCGGCTTCCGCGGCGACGTCCTGGAGCTGGTCCGGGAACTCGGGCCGACCGTGCTTCGCTACCCCGGTGGCAACTTCGTTTCCAGCTACCGCTGGGAAGACGGCGTCGGACCGGCCGAATCGCGGCCGGTCCGGCTGGACCCGGCGTGGCACAGCGTCGAGTCCAACCGCTTCGGCCTGCACGAGTTCGTCGCGTGGGCCGAAGCCGCGGGTGCCGAGGTGATGTACGCCGTCAACCTCGGCACCCGCGGCATCCAGGAAGCCGCGGACGTCCTCGAGTACTGCAACCACGCCGGCGGGACGGAACTGAGCGAGCGGCGGCGCGCGAACGGCGCCGACCGCCCGTTCGGCTTCAAGCTGTGGTGCCTCGGCAACGAGATGGACGGCCCGTGGCAGATCGGCCACAAGACGGCCGAGGAGTACGGCCGCCTGGCCGCCGAGACCGCCCGGCTCATGCGGATGATCGACCCGGACCTCGAACTGGTCGTCGCGGGCAGTTCGCACGCCGACATGCCGACGTTCGGCTCGTGGGAGCGCACCGTGCTGCGCCACACCGCCGAGCTGGTCGACCACATCTCGCTGCACGCCTACTACCAGGAGCTGCACGGCGACACCGACAGCTACCTGGCCAGCGCGGCCGCGCTGGACCGCTACATCGCCACGACGGCCGGGGTCATCGACGAAACCCTCGCCGAGCTGGGGCTCGACAAGAAGATCGGGATCAGCGTCGACGAGTGGAACGTCTGGGACCTGCGCCGCTGGAACGAGGTCGACCAGGCGGAGCTCGCCGCGGGCGGCTGGCGGCAGCACCCGCGGATCATCGAGGACACCTACACCGTCACCGACGCGGTCGTCGTCGGTTCGCTGCTGAGTTCCCTGCTGCGCAACGTCGACCGCGTCACCATGGCCAACCAGGCGCAGCTGGTGAACGTCATCGCGCCGATCCGCTCCGAGCCCGGTGGCCCGGCCTGGCGGCAGACGACGTTCCACCCGTTCCGGCAGGTCGCCGCGCTGGCCGGCGGGGCGAGCCTGCGCCTGGAGGTCGACGGCGACCGGCTCCGCACCGCACAACACGGCGAAGTCGGCCTGGTCGACGCCGCCGCGACGGTCGAGGAGTCCGGGCGCGGGGCGGTGTTCCTGACCAACCGCGCGACGGCGTCGCCGACCGAAGTCCGGATCCGCCTGCGTGGCGCCCGGTTCGGCGTCTACGCCGCCGAAACCCTGACCACACCGGACGGCGAGACCCGCCACACGGTGAACACCGCCGACGCACAACCGGTCCGGCCGGTGCCGCTACCCGGCACGGTCGCGACGTCCGATCCCGGGGGGACCACCATCACCGTGACACTGCCACCCTTGTCCTGGACCGTGCTCCAGCTGACCCCGCAGGCGGGCCCGGATGCCTGAGTTCGCCATCGGGGAGCACGACTTCCTGCTCGACGGCCGCCCGTTACGCATCCTGTCCGGTGCCCTGCACTACTTCCGCGTCCACCCGGACCTGTGGGCCGACCGGATCGACAAGGCCCGGCGGATGGGGCTCAACACCATCGAGACGTACGTGGCGTGGAACGCGCACGCCCCGGAGCCCGGCACGTTCGACCTGTCCGGCGGGCTCGACCTCGACCGGTTCCTGCGCATGATCGCCGACGCCGGGATGTACGCGATCGTGCGGCCCGGCCCGTACATCTGCGCCGAGTGGGACAACGGCGGGCTGCCCGCCTGGCTGTTCCGCGACCCGTCGGTCGGCGTGCGCCGGTACGAGCCGAAGTACCTGGACGCCGTCCGCGAGTACCTGACGAAGGTGTACGAGGTCGTCGTCCCGCACCAGGTCGACCGCGGCGGGCCGGTGCTGCTGGTCCAGGTGGAGAACGAATACGGCGCGTTCGGCGACGACAAGCGTTACCTGAAAGCGCTCGCCGAGCACACGCGCGACTCCGGCGTCACCGTGCCACTGACCACAGTGGACCAGCCGACACCGGAGATGCTCGAAGCGGGCAGCCTCGACGGGCTGCACCGCACGGCGTCGTTCGGGTCCGGTGCCGAAGCGCGGCTGGCCGTCCTGCGGGAGCACCAGCCGACCGGGCCGCTGATGTGCAGCGAGTTCTGGAACGGCTGGTTCGACCACTGGGGCGCGCACCACCACACGACGTCGGCCGCGGATTCGGCGGCGGAGCTCGACGCGCTGCTCGCCGCGGGCGCGTCGGTCAACCTGTACATGTTCCACGGCGGCACCAACTTCGGGCTCACCAACGGCGCCAACGACAAGGGCGTCTACCAGCCGCTGATCACGTCCTACGACTACGACGCGCCGCTGGACGAAGCCGGGAACCCGACGCCGAAGTACCACGCCTTCCGCGACGTGATCGCCCGCTACCACAAGGTGCCCGACACCGTTCCGCCGCCGGCCCGGCCCGCACCGACGCCGTCCGGCGCGCTCGGTGACCCGGTCCGGCTGCTCGACGCGCCGGAGCGGTGGGGCACCTGGGAGTTCCACGAAGAGCTGCCCGCGTTCGACGAGCTCACGCCGATGCCGCAGCTCGCGCTGCTGCGGTGCACCGTCGAGGGCGACCGGCCCGGCGTGCTGACCTTCGGCGAGGTCCGCGACCGCGCGACCGTGTTCTTCGACGGCGACCTGGTCGGCACGCTCAGCCGGGACCACCACGAGCGCGCGATCCCGCTGCCGCGCGCGTCCGGCGAGCTGCTGGTGCTGGTCGAGGACCAGGGCCGCGTCGACTACGGCCCGCGCATCGGCGAGGCGAAGGGCATCATCGGCGGGGCGTCGCTGCACGGCGAGCCGCTGGCCGGCTGGGACGTGCTGCCGTTCGACCTGGCCACGCTGCCGTCGCTGCGGCCTTCGGCGCCGTCGTCCGTGACGGGCGCGGTGGCCGGGCCGGTGGTGCTGCGCGCCCGGATCGACGTCGACGAGCCCGCCGACCTCTTCCTCGACACGGGGGAGTGGGGCAAGGGCGTCGCCTGGCTCAACGGGTTCGCGCTCGGCCGGTACTGGCGGCGCGGGCCGCAACGGACGTTGTACGTGCCGCGCCCGGTGGTCCGGCCCGGTGCCAACGAACTGGTCGTGCTGGAACTCGGCACGATGCTCGACCCCGCGGCCCGGTTCGTGCCGCGGCCGCTGCTGGGCCACACCGAGGCCTGAAGTACCGTCCCCACCGCACCGAAGGGCAGTTCGACGATGAACTTGCGGCGTTTGCTCACCGTCCTTTGTGTACCTCTGATAGGCGGCGCGGTCGTCGCCGCACCGGCGGAAGCGGCCACTTCTGTCACAGTCAAGCCGGATCCGACCTACCGGCGGCAGCCGTTCGACGGCTGGGGCGCCAGTCTGGCGTGGATGGCCGAGGCGACCGGCGGCTACTCGGATGCCGTCCGGAACAAGCTGGCCGACCTGGTCTTCGGGCCCGACGGGCTGAACCTGAACATCGCCCGGTTCAACGTCGGCGGCGGCAACGCCCCCGACGTCCCGTCGTACCTGCGCGCGGGCGCCGCGGTGCCGGGCTGGTGGAAGGCTCCGGCCGGTACCACCCGCACCGACAAGGACTGGTGGACCCCCGGCGACGCGGCCGAGTTCGACCCCAAGGCGGACCCGAACCAGCGCTGGTGGGTCGACAAGATCAAGAACCGCGTCACGAAGTGGGAGGCGTTCAGCAACTCGCCGCCCTACTTCCAGACCGTCTCCGGGTACGTCTCGGGCGGCTTCAACGCCACCGACGAGCAGCTGCGGCCGGACAAGATCGGCGACTTCACCGCGTATGTGACGCAGGTCGTGCGGACCCTCGAGAAGGCGCACGGCATCAAGTTCGCGTCGGTGAACCCGCTGAACGAGCCGAACACGAACTACTGGAAGACCACGCTCGGCGCCGACGGCAACCCGACCGGCGGCCGCCAGGAGGGCGCGCACATCGGCCCGGCGGTCCAGTCGCAGCTGATCCCGGCGATGGCGTCCGCGCTGAAGGCGGCCGGCTCGCGAGCGATCGTCTCCGCGCCCGACGAGACCAACCCGGACATCTTCGCGGCGGACTGGGCCGGCTGGTCGGCCGACGCGCGCGCCGCGGCGGGCCGGCTCAACGTGCACACCTACGGCACCGGCAACCGGCCGGTCCCGCGCGACCTCGCCAAGGGCGCGGGCAAGCCGCTGTGGATGAGCGAGGTCGGCGGCAGCTGGCTGGACCGCCAGGACTTCACGGACATGGACCCCGGCCTCGGCATGGCCAAGCAGATCACCGACGACCTGCGGCTCCTGGAACCGAGCGCGTGGGTCAGCTGGCAGCCGATCGAGGACTACAACAACATGAAGCCGGGCGGCGAGTCCGCGGCCGGGATGAACTGGGGCGAGATCCAGGTCCCGTTCGACTGCCCGAAGAACGCCACGCTGCAGACCTGCCCGATCAAGACGAACACCAAGTTCAACACCATGCGCAACTTCACCCACTACATCAAGCCGGGTGACCGGCTGATCGGGGTGAACGACACCGCGTCCACGGTCGCGATGCGCGGCGAGGACCTGGCGACGGTCGTGCACACCAACGCGGGCACCGACGCCCAGGACGTCACGCTGGACCTGTCCGGCTTCCGGAACGTCCGGCACGGGGCGTCCGTGACGCCGGTGGTCACCGACGTCACCGGGGCGCTGAAGCGGGGCAAGCCGGTGAAGGTGACCGCCGGCCGGGCGACGCTCCAGGTCCCGGCGCGTTCGGTGACGACCTTCCTCGTCGACGGCGTCTCCGCGACGGCGGCCGGCACCGGCATCGGCTCGGGCAAACCGGTCACCTTCACCGGCGTGCAGAGCGGCAAGTCGCTGTCGGCGGAAAACGGCTCGCTGGTCCAGCGCACGACGGACGCCTCGGCGGCGGCGCAGCGCTGGACGCTCACCGACCGCACGGGCCGCTACGGCAACCGCGACCGGTTCACCATCACGAACGCGGGCACGGGCCAGGTGCTCAGCACGTCCGGCGGCGCGGTGACGCTGGCCGCGGCGGGCGCGTGCGACCCGGCGGCGCAGTGGACGCTGTCCACGACCGGTGACGGCACCTGGACGTTCGTCAACGCGGCGAGCGGGCAGCTGCTCGACGTCACGAGCGAGTCCCGTGAGGACGGCGCCCGGATCGGCCTGTACAAGCCGACCAACGGGCCCAACCAGCGCTGGCAGGCCGTCACCCGCTGACCTGGCTCCCCGGTCGTGAGTGGTGGGGGGGGGGGGGTGCCGCCGGGCCACT
>NZ_JBSFNC010000096.1:0-36882 GCF_053586895.1 Amycolatopsis sp. NPDC003731
GGCTTCGGCGCCGAACGGCTCGGACGTCACCGCCCACGTCACCTCGCTCGGCCAGCTCCCGCTCCGCAGCGGCTGCTCGGGCTCGCACCGAGATCACGCTGAACACCAACAGCGAAGAGGTCGCGGTCTGCAACCTCGGCTCGGTGAACCTGCTCAAGCACGTGACCCCCGAGGGCCTCGACACGAAGCGCCTCGAGAAGACCGTGCGCACCGCCGTCCGCATGCTGGACAACGTGATCGACATCAACTTCTACACGATCCCGGAGGCGCGTCGCTCCAACCTGCGCCACCGCCCGGTCGGGCTGGGGCTGATGGGCTTCCAGGACGCGCTGTTCGAGCTGGGCCTGCCGCTGTCGTCGGAGGCCGCCGTGCAGTTCGCCGACACGAGCATGGAGCACATCTCCTACTACGCGATCTCGGCGTCGACCGACCTCGCCGAGGAGCGCGGCCAGTACCAGTCGTTCGAAGGCTCGCTGTGGAGCAAGGGCATCCTGCCGATCGACTCGATGCAGCTGCTCATCGACGCGCGCCAGGGTGACAACCTCGACGTCGACCTTTCGACCACTTTGGACTGGGCGCCGCTGCGCGAGCGGGTCAAGACCGTCGGCATGCGCAACTCCAACGTGATGGCGATCGCGCCGACCGCGACGATCTCCAACATCTGCGGCGTCGGCCAGTCGATCGAGCCGCTGTTCCAGAACCTGTACGTCAAGTCGAACATGTCCGGCGACTTCACCGTGGTGAACCCGCACCTGGTCCGTTCGCTCAAGGCGCGCGGGCTGTGGGACGAGGTCATGGTCAGCGACCTCAAGTACTTCGACGGCAGCCTCGGCCAGATCGACCGCGTGCCGGACGACCTGAAGGCGCTGTACGCGACGGCGTTCGAGATCGAGTCGAAGTGGCTGGTGGACGCCGGTTCGCGGCGCCAGAAGTGGATCGACCAGGCTCAGTCGCTGAACCTGTACATCGCGGCGCCGAGCGGCCGCAAGCTCGACCAGCTGTACCGCTACGCGTGGCACAAGGGCCTCAAGACCACGTACTACCTGCGGGCGCAGTCCGCGACGCACGTGGAGAAGAGCACCCTGCGCGGCACCGACGGCAAGCTGAACGCCGTCTCGGCCACCCCGGCTCCGGCCGCGGCCGCTCCGGCTCCCGCCCCTGCCCCGGCTCCGGCGCCGTCGCCCTCTCCGTCGCCCAAGCCGGAGCCGGACGTCGACTTCGTGGCCACCGAAGGCGCCGCCTGCCGCATCGACGACCCCGACTGCGAAGCCTGCCAGTAAAGGAATCCCTGCACAGATGACCAACGTGGAGACGACGGACGCGACCGGCCTCGGGGAGATCGAGGTCGGCGCCGCCCGGATCAACGTCGACGACAAGCGCATGATCAACGCGCGCGCCGACGTCAACCAGCTGCTGCCCATGAAGTACAAGTGGGCGTGGGAGAAGTACCTGGCCGGCTGCAACAACCACTGGATGCCGACCGAGGTCGCCATGCAGGCCGACATCGCGCTGTGGAAGTCGCCCGACGGCCTCACCGAGGACGAGCGGCAGATGCTCAAGCGCAACCTCGGCTTCTTCGCGACCGCGGAGTCGTTGGTGGCCAACAACATCGTGCTCGCGGTGTACCGGCAGATCACCAACCCCGAGTGCCGCCAGTACCTGCTGCGCCAGGCGTTCGAGGAGGCCGTGCACACGCACACCTTCCAGTACATCTGCGAGAGCCTCGGCCTGGTCGAGGGCGAGCTGTTCAACATGTACCGCGAGGTCCCGTCCATTTCGGACAAGGACGCGTGGGCGCTGAAGTACACGCAGAACCTGGAGAACCCGGACTTCGAGACCGGCACGCCGGAGGCCGACCAGGCGTTCCTGCGTGACCTCGTCGCGTTCTACGTGATCTTCGAGGGCATGTGGTTCTACACCGGCTTCGCGCAGATCCTGTCGCTGGGCCGCCGGAACAAGATGGTCGGCATCGCCGAGCAGTACCAGTACATCCTGCGCGACGAGTCGATCCACCTGAACTTCGGCATCGACTGCATCAACCAGATCAAGATCGAGAACCCGCACCTGTGGACTTCCGAGTTCCAGGAGGAGGTGCGCGGGATGCTGCAGGAGGCGTGCGAGCTGGAGGTCAAGTACGCCCGCGACACGATGCCGCGCGGCATGCTGGGCCTGTCAGCGCAGCTGTGCGAGCAGTACATGCACTTCATCACCGACCGGCGGGCGCAGCAGATCGGGCTGGCGCCGATCTTCGGGGAGACGGAGAACCCGTTCCCGTGGATGTCCGAGGCGATGGACCTGAAGAAGGAGAAGAACTTCTTCGAGACCCGCGTGATCGAGTACCAGTCGGGCGGCGCCCTCGACTGGGACTGAGTCCCTGAAGCACACGGCCCCGCCTCGGTTCGCCGAGGCGGGGCCGTTTCACGTCGTCGCCCGCGTGGCCAGCTCCGCATCCAACGGGCTCAGGTCCGGATCGACGGCCTCGCGCGGCGACCACCACCGGAAGCCGAGTCCTTCCTCGCTCAGGACGAGCCGGGGCGCCGTGGCGAGCTCGGTGCGGTAGACGGCGAGGAACTCCCGCCGCCCGGGATCGGCCAGGTCGAACTCGGCCACCGCGGCGAAGGTCAGCGCGACGTCGTGGATGCCGGTCTCCTCGGCGAGTTCGCGGGCCGCGGCCTCGCGCGCGGTCTCCCCGGGTTCCCGCATCCCGCCGGGCAGTTCCCACTGCCCGCGGCGCTTGTCGAACATCATCAGCACCGCGCCGGCGTGGCGGACCACGACCAGCGAGGCGGCCACGGGCGGCAACTCGCTTTCGGCGACCCACCGCACCGCGAGCAGCACGTTCCCCGCCCGGTCCCGGAGCGGGAGCCCGGCCATCAGAACGCGTAGCGCCGCACGGTTTCCGGGTGCAGCACCAACCTCACCTGCTCCGTGTCCCGGATCGCCTTCGCGTCGGCCGCGCGGTCCGGGTCGTCGAGGTCCCAGTGCCGCGCGGCCAAGCGCTGCGCCAGCTCCTGCGCCCCGTCCGGCTCGATCGAAACGCGGCCGGCCACCGAAACCCAGCGCTCGCGCTCCCCCACCGGGGCCGCCACCACGATCGACGCGTGCGGATCGCGGCGGACGCGGCGCACCTTGGGCGCGTCCGGCTCCGAGAACAGCTGGATCGTGCCGTCGTCGGCCGCCTCGAACCAGACCGGGCGGGGCTCGGCGCCGGCCACGGTCAGGAACCCGTGCAGGGGACGGCGGAGGAACTCGAGGTCGTCGGAAGTCAGCATGTGCCCAGTGAACCGGAGCCGGCCGGACGATCCCATGGGTGAAACACCGGAATCCCTGTCCATTCGTCTACCCTCACGACGGTGGACGACCTCTTCCGCGGCGTGCGGGCCCACGGCTCGCTGTTCGGCAGCTCCGCCCTCACCCCGCCGTTCTCCCTGCACTTCGTCGACGGCGCCCCGCTGACCCTGTGCACGGCGCTCTCCGGCGGCGGGTGGATCGTCCCCGAGCGCGGCGAACCCGAGCCGCTGACCGCCTACGACACCGTCGTCGTGCGCGGACCGGGCACCTTCACCTTCGTCGACGAGCTCGGCACCGGCGCCGAACCGGTCGCGTGCGGCGAGTACTGCGCCGCACCCGAACTGGGCGGGACGCGGCACCGGCGCGGCTGGCGCGACGACGGCGACGGGCCGACCACGCTGATCGTCGGCGCCTACCCGGCCGGCGGCGAGGTCAGCCGTCCGCTGCTGGACGCCCTGCCGCCGGTGTTGCGCGTCGACGGCGGCGGCACCGGGGACGCCGTCCTGGACCACCTCGCGGCCGAGGTGGCCGCCGACACGCCCGGGCAGCAGGTCGTGCTCGACCGGCTGCTCGACTGGATGCTCGTCTGCACGCTGCGCGCCTGGTTCGACCGGCCCGGCGGCGAACCCCCGGCGTGGTGGAGCGCCCAGCGCGATCCGGTGGCCGGCCCCGTGCTGCGCCTGCTGCACGACGAACCCGCGGCGCCGTGGACGGTCGCCGCCCTGGCCCAGCGGGCCGGGGTGGCGCGCTCGACGTTGGCCAAGCGGTTCGCCGAGCTCGTCGGCGAGCCACCGCTGACCTACCTCACCCGCCGCCGGATGGCGCTTGCCGCCGACCTGCTGGCCGAGCGGCCGGGCGCAACCGTCGCGGAGGTGGCGCGCGCCGTGGGGTACGCCGACCCGTTCGGGTTCAGCGCGGCGTTCAAACGGGTCCGCGGTGTCACGCCGAGCGAGCACCGGCGCCCGGCTCCACCCGAAAAGACGGCGCCCCAGGTGTTGTCAGAGCGTCAACAAGGGTGCATCGTGGAGGGATAGCCGATCTCGACGCAGGAGATGGTCACCTTGCCGGGCACCGTGAGCCGAGCCGCCGAAGCACTGCGCGAACGCGTGCCGCCCCTGACCGCCCTCCCCCTGCCGCCCAAGGTCGACGAACGGTGGCTGCAATCGCGCTGGCCCGTCAAGGAACTCGCGACGCCTCCCGCGGGCAGCGGTCTCAAGCCCGTGCTCGGCGACGAAGGCCCGCCCGTGGTCGGGCACATGCTGGAGATGATGCGGTTCGGCCCGGCGTTCGGCCTGCGCCGGCACGAGCTCTACGGCCCGGTCTCCTGGACCGGCGGGTTCGGCCGCCGGATCGTCGCACTGTCCGGGCCCGAGGCGACGCAGATCGCGCTCGTCAACAAGGACAAGGCGTTCTCGCAGGAAGGCTGGAAGTTCTTCATCGAGAAGTTCTTCGAGCGCGGCCTCATGCTGATGGACTTCGGCGAGCACCACCTGCACCGCCGGATCATGCAGGAGGCCTTCACGCGCCCGCGGCTGACCGGCTACGTCGGCGAGATGGGTCCCGCGCTGCGCGAAGGTGTCGCGAGCTGGGGCTCGAGCGAGCGGCCGCGGCTGTACTGGGCGCTCAAGCAGCTGACCCTCGACGTCGCGACCCGCGTGTTCATGGGCATGCCCAGCGGCGCCGACGCCGCCCGGATCAACCGCGCGTTCGTCAGCTGCGTGCGGGCCGGCACCGCCTTCGTGCGCTTCCCGGTGCCGGGCGGGCGCTGGTCGGCCGGGCTGCACGGGCGCCGGGTCCTGGAGCGCTACTTCGGCGAAACCCTGCCCGCCAAACGGCGTTCGGGCGGTGACGACCTGTTCGCCGCGCTCTGCCAGGCCACCACCGAGGACGGCGACCGGTTCTCCGACACCGACATCGTCAACCACATGATCTTCCTGATGATGGCCGCGCACGACACGACCACCATCACCAGCAGCGCCATGGCCTACTACCTGGCCAAGCACCCGGAGTGGCAGGAACGCGCCCGCGCGGAGTCCCTGGCCCTCGGCGACGACGTCCTCGACATCGAAGCCGTCGAACAGCTGGAAACCCTCGACCTGGTGATGAAGGAGGCGCTGCGGCTGGTGGCGCCGGTGCCGTCGCTGACCCGCCAGACCGTCAAGGACACCGAGGTCCTCGGCCACTACATCCCCGCGGGCACGCTCGTCGGCGTCTCGCCGACCATCAACCACTTCACGCCCGAGTGCTGGACGAACCCCTTCGCGTTCGACCCGGAGCGCTTCGCCGAACCGCGGCGCGAGGACAAGTCGCACCGGATGGCGTGGATGCCGTTCGGCGGCGGCGCGCACAAGTGCATCGGGCTCCACTTCGGCGGTCTCGAGGTGAAGTTGCTGATGCACGAACTGCTGCGCGCCTACCGCTGGTCGGTTCCGGAGAGTTACACCGCGCGCTGGGACTACGTCTCGCTGCCGGTGCCCGCGGACGGTCTGCCGGTCCACCTGACCCGTCGCTGACCCGGCCACCGTCCACCGCCGCATACACTAGGTAACGAAAAGTTACCGTTTGTGGACATTCGTTCACTCGTTCAGCCGGTAGACACCCCGTGACACACATGATGGCGTGGCATCGATCGTGGGCGAAGGCCGCCTGGTGTGGCTTCATGATCCCCGACACCGTGTCCGACCTGGCCATACCTGTGCGTGAAGAGGTGGAGTGTGCCTGAACCCGGTGCCGCGTCAGGGCTACTGGACGTGGCGCGGCGGTGGGCGGCGACGTTGGCCGACACCAAAGGAGTAACGCTTCCCCCGGAAGAGCTCGAAGCTCTCCTGCTGGAGGTCGCGCACGACGCGGTCGACCAAGCCGGCTCGCAGCACGACGGCGCCCTGCTGCGGTTCACCGCGCTGTACGCCGCCTCACCGATGGGCATCGCGCTGGCCGACCCCGACGGCGCCATCGTCGAGGCGAACCTCGCGCTCGGCCAGCTGCTCGGCTGCTCGCCGGAACGGTTGCGGGGCAGGCACATCACCGGCCTCGGCTCGACCGACCACGACGTCTCGCGGCTCGCGGCCGGCCTGGAGCAGGTGCGCGCGGGGCGCGACCGCTACCAGGAGCGGATGCTGCTCGACCACACCGAGGACGGGCAGCTCTGGACCGACGTGACGCTCGCCCGGCTGCCCGGCGACCGGCCCGGCTCGATCTACCCGGTGCTGATGGTGTCGGACGCGAACGAGCTGCACCTGCTGCAGGAGCGGCTGCTGCACCAGAACGTGCACGACCCGCTGACCGGGCTGCCCAACGCGTCGTCGTTCACCACCAAGCTCGAGGCCGCGCTCGGCGCCGGCGCCCGCGACGACATCGCGCTGATCTACCTCGACGTCGACGGCTTCAAGGTGATCAACGACGGGCTCGGCGCCGGCGTCGGCGACCAGGTGCTGCGCGGGGTCGCGAACAAGCTCTCGGCGGTGTTCACCGGTCACCACGACGGGTTCGTCGCCCGGCTGTCCGGCGACGGCTTCGCGGTGCTGCTGCGCGGCGAGCTGGCGGCGACCGAGGTCATCGGACTGGTCGAGCGGGCCCTGGAGGACCTCAACGAGCCGATCTACCTGGGCGGGCACGGCATCGGCGTCAGCGCGAGCGCGGGCATCGTCGTGCGCGCGGCGGTCGAGGGCGGCGCGGCGGAACTGCTGCGGGCGGCGGAAATCGCGCTGCACCGGGCCAAGGAGGCCGGCAAGGCGCAGTGGATGCTGTTCGACCCGGAGCTCGACGCCCGCGACCGCGGCCGCTACCAGCTGGGCGCGGTGATCGCCGGCGCGCTGGAGAACGGCGAATTCTCGCTGGTCTACCAGCCCACGGTGAAGCTGTCGCGGCCGGACGAGCTCGCGGCGGTCAACGCCGGGCTGCGGTGGAACCACCCGGAGAAGGGCGAGCTCGGCTCCGAGGAGTTCTACCCGCTGGCCCAGACCACGGGGATGACGGTCCCGCTGGGCCGCTGGCTCCTCGCCGAGTCCCTGGCGGCGACGGCCCGCTGGCGCACGCGCCTGGGCGACGCGGCCCCGGACGTCTGCGTCCGGCTGCCCACCCGGCTGGCGATCGACCCGGACCTGGTGCTGCTGGTGAAGGAGCAGCTGGACAAACACGAGCTCCCGGCGCGGGCGCTGCGGCTGTGCACCGACCGGGAGTCGATGCTGGACCCGCGCGGCGAAGTCCTGGACTCCCTGGCGGTGCTGGCCGACCTGGGCGCGCAGCTGGTGCTGACGATTTCGGGCTCGGCGGACCTGGAGCTGATCCCGCAGCACCGCCTCCCGGTCCGGCACGTCATCCTGTCGGGCCCGGTCGTCGACGCGCTGGACACCGACGAGCCGGCGGAGTCCGACCTGCGCCACCTGACCCAGCTGATCACCCGGGCCCGTGAGCTGCACCTGAAGGTGGGGGCGGAGGGCGTGCGCACGCACGAGCAGGCGGCCCGGCTGCGCCAGCTGGGAGTGGTCGCGGCGCGGGGGCCGTTCGTGGCCGATTCGGCGACGGGCGACGAGGTCGACGAGCTGATCGCGCGGCACCCGCGGAAGTGAGGACCAAGCCGGTGTCCCGGCGGCTCCGAACGACCGGCAGGATGGGTTCTGCCGCCGACGAGAAGGGACGTCCATGGACGCCGGAGACCTCGCCCCCGACTTCACGCTGCCCGACGACCGGGGCCAGGAGCGCACGCTCTCGGACTTCCTGGCCACCGGGCCCGTGGTCCTGTTCTTCTACCCGGCCGCGATGACCGGGGGCTGCACCGCCGAGAGCTGCCACTTCCGCGACCTCGCGGCGGAGTTCGCGGCGGTCGGCGCGCACCGCGTCGGCATCAGCCCGGACGCCATCACCAAGCAGCGCTCCTTCGCCGAGGCGAACAGCTTCGACTACCCGCTGCTGTCCGATGTGGAGGGTGTGGTCGCGAAGCAGTTCGGCGTGTGGCGCAAACTCGTGCCGCTGCACACCAAGCGCGCCACCTTCGTCATCGGCGAAGACCGGAAGGTCATCGCGAAGATCAAGAGCGAGCTGAACTTCACCGTCCACGCCGACGAGGCGCTCAAGGTGCTGCGGGAGCGGAACAAGGTCTCCTAACGGGGAGTCAGCCGCCACACGTGGTTGGTGCCCGTGCACGACGGCGCCAGCGGCTTCTCCGCCGGTTCCGTGCGCACCTCGGTGAAGCCGAGCCGGGCGGGCACCGCTCCACTTCGGACGTTCCGCTCGTCGTGCTTGATCTCGACGTACCCGGCGCCGAGGCGGAAGGCCTCGTCCGTCAGGAGCGTGACGGCGCGGGTCATCAGGCCGCGGCCGACGAACCCGGCCGCGAGCCAGTAGCCGATCTCGACGCCGCCGTCGCGGGTCATCACGCCGATGCCGCCGGCCACCTCCGCGCCCAGCCGCACCGCGTATTCGTACGCTTCGCCGCTCTCCCAGCGCTTCGCGGTCAGCCGGAGGAACTCCGCCGAGTCGTCGTCGGTGTAGCCGCCGGCGGCCCAGATCAGGAACGGGCTGAGGTGCGCCAGCGACCCGCTGACGACCTCCGTCAGCGTCGGGCGGTCGCCCGGGTGCCAGCGGGTCAGCGTCAGGTCACCGTCGCGGTAGGTCTCGGCCGGGGCTTCCATGCACTTCATGGTGCCCCGGCCGGGAGGTCAGGCGCGACTCAATTCACGATGACGCTGTCGGGCACGTCGGTGTCGTTCTTCAGCGCGTCGAACAGCTGCTTCGACTTGGCCTTGTCCCAGTTCTCCGCCGACCCGCTGGTCACCGGCACCGTCATGGTCACCACGCCCCCGGAGGAGATCCCGCGCATCGCGAGTGCCAGGCCGGCCAGGTTGTGCACGTGGTCGCCCGAATCCATGGTCAGCGCGTCCGGCGCCGAGGACAGCAGCGGGAAGAAGTCGAACGGGTTCAGCAGCGTGCCCGGGCTGGCGATCTGGCTGACCAGCGCGCCGATGAACTTGCGCTGGTTGGCGACGCGGTCGAGGTCCGAACGCGGCGTCGCCGAGCTGTGCCGCATCCGCACGAAACCCAGCGCCGACCGGCCGTCCAGGGATTGGCAGCCCGCCTTGATGTCGATGCCGGTCATCGTGTCGTTCATGTCCTTGTCGATGCACATGTCGACCCCGCCGATCGCGTCGACGATCTTGGCGAACCCGCCGAAGCCGATCTCCGCGTAGTGGTCGATGTGCAGCCCGGTGGCGCCTTCGACGGTCTGCGCCAGCAGCTTCGGGCCGCCGAGCGAGAACGCCGCGTTGATCTTGTTCTTGCCGTGCCCGGGGATCGACACCTGCGAGTCGCGCGGCAGCGACAGCAGCGTCGGCTTGGTGCTGTTGTCCGGGATGTGCGCGACCATGATCGTGTCGGTGCGCTGCCCGCCGCCCGCCGCGGCGACGTCGCCGGTGGCGAGCCGCTCCTCGTCCTCCGCGGTCAGGCCTTCGCGGCTGTCCGAGCCGACGATCAGCCAATTGGTGCCGGCCGCGGCCACCGGGCGGCCCGAGTAGTCGGCCAGCGCGTCGACGCGCTTGATGGAGAACTCGAGGTAGATCCAGATGCCGGCGAGGAAGACGACGAAGACGAGCACCAGGGCGCCCAGGACCTTGCCGAAGCTCCAGCGGCGCCGGCGGGGCGGCCGGGACGGCGGGTAGTCGTCCTGGACCGGACGGCGCGGCGGGTCCTGCCGCGGAGGCGGCGGGGCGTACTCGGGCTCGCGGGTCCCCATCGGGCGGGTGCGCTCGTCGTACGGGCTCCGGCCCCGCCCGGGCAGCGGCATCATCTGCGCGCGCTGGTGGTCCCGGGAGCGGCCGGCCGGCGGCCGGGGCGGCGGCATCCGGCGCCCGCCGTCGTCGCCACGGTACGTCATCACCATCACCCAATCCCGATCCGGACAAACTTCTCGTCGTCAGTACACCGCACGTCCTCGGAAGGAGGACGTCCGGCACCGGGGTCGGGTTGCGGTTACCGGCCGGTTGCCTCGTAGCCGAACTGGTGGACCTTGAGGTACCCGGACCGGAACCCGGCCTCGGAATAGGCCAGGTAGAACTCCCACATCCGGCGGAAGACGTCGTCGAACCCGAACCCGGCGATGTCGGCCCAGCGGTGCAGGAACCGTTCGCGCCACCACCGTAGCGTGCGCGCGTAGTCCTGGCCGAACTCGCGCATCCCGGCCAGCTTGAGCCGGGTGTTCGCCTTGACGCCCTCCTCGACCGAGCGCACCGACGGGATCAGCCCGCCCGGGAAGATGTACTTGTGGACCCAGCTGTAGGCCCGCGACGCCGCCAGCATCCGGTCGTGGTCCATGGTGATGGCCTGCAGGCCGAACCGCCCGCCCGGGCGCAGCCGCTCGCCGATCACCCGGTAGAACTCCGGCCAGTAGGACGCGCCGACGGCCTCGATCATCTCGACGCTGACCACGGCGTCGTACTTGCCGCTCGACTCGCGGTAGTCGCACAGCTTCACTTCGACGCGGTCGGAGAACCCGGCCGCCGCGATGCGCTCGGTGGCCAGCGCGCGCTGCTCCTCCGAAATGGTCAAGGACGTCACGTGCGCGCCGCGGGCCGCGGCGCGGATGGCGAGTTCACCCCATCCGGTGCCGATTTCGAGGACTTCGCTGCCGTCGCGGACGCCCGCGTAGTCGAGCACGCTGTCGATCTTGCGGTGCTGGGCGGCGGTGAGGTCGTCGTCGCCCGGCGCGAACAGCGCGGAGGAGTACGTCATCGACTGGTCGAGGAAGGCGCCGAACAGGTCGTTGGAGAGGTCGTAGTGCCGGTGGATGTTCGCCCGCGCGCCCTCGAGGGTGTTCTCCTCCGACGGCGGCTGCGTCCGCTCGGCGAGCCGGCGGAACTTCTGCAGCGCCGGCGGGACGAGCGTGGCCATCCGCTCGGCGAACGGCGTCAGCACCTCGGCGAGGTCGGACGCGGTCCAGTCACCGGCCATGTAGGACTCGCCGAAGCCGATCTTGGCGTCGACACCGAGGCGGTGGAAGAACGCCTCGGGCCGCAGGATCCGCATTTCGGGTGACTCCGGGCCGCCGGCGCCGAGCACGGTGCCGTCCGGGAAGCTCACCCGGACGTCGAGCGGGCGGACCGCGCGGCGGAACAGCGCGGCGGCGATCCGCGCGCGCAGCGCGGAGTGCGGTGGGGTGGCCAGGCCCGGCCACCGGGTCCCGTCCGGGACGTCCCGGGCCGACGCCCGGTCAGCGCTCGAAGTGGTCACGGGTACTCCCTCCGGCCGGCCAGGTTCGCCGGTGATCGATCCTAGTCGCCGCACCCCCGCGGCGCGTCTCGGCGAATGCCCTGTTCGGGGCGTGTTCACACCGGTATCCGCAGCCGCTCGGGCCCGGTGGCGGCCCACGCCCCGCGGAGGGTCCCGCCGTCGTCGCCGGCGAGCAGGTCCAGGGTGAACGCCACGGTCAGCCGGGTCCAGACCCGGGCGCGGCGCAGCATCGCGTGGCCTTCGTTGGCGATCTCGAACCGGGCGACCCGCGCGGCCACGCCCGCGGCCCGTTCGGCGAAGGCGTGGGACTCGGCCGGGCTCGTCATCCGGTCGCGGGTGCCGTGCACGATCAGCACCGAGCGCCCGGCGACGGCCTCCACCGGCTCGCCCCGCGGCGTCCACGGCGCCAGCGCGCACACCCCGCGCACGGCCGGGTCGTCGGCCACGCGCAGCGCGACCCGTGCCCCCATCGAGTGACCGACCAGCACGACCGGCAGGCCCGGGTGATCGGCGTGGATGCGCGCGAGGGCCCAGCGGGCGTCCTCGATCGGGTCTTCGGAGGGTGCGTTCCAGCCGTAGCGGCGGTTGCGCAGAAGCCGCACCTCGACGCCGTCCCGACGGCCGGCGCGGTGCAGGGCGCGCGCGATCGGAACCATCCGCACGTAGGCCAGCTTCCAGGGCGGCACGCTGCCCGTGCCCCGCTCGGCGCCGCCGTGCAGCACGAGCACGACGGCCCGGGTCCGCCCGCGCGCCTTCCACACGGACACCGCCGGATCCACCTCGACCACCCGCGTCCTCCTCTTCCCCCGCATCCGGGTCAACCTCGGTCCCCCACCCGGCTATTCCACCGCGCGAAGTGGTCCGCACGGTAGATTCGGCGCCCGATCCCCGACGGAAGGGTGGGTGTGGTGAGCGCCACGGACATCGCAGGCAGCGTCGCCGGACAGCTGGCGGAAGTCGAGCGGGCCAACGCCGAAGCGGTGCGGGCCGCGGCGGACCTGGTGCTGGGGGTGATCCGGGCCGACGCACTGGTCTATACCGCCGGGGCCGGGCACTCGCTGGCCGCGGTCGCCGAGACGTTCTACCGGGCCGGCGGGCTGGCCTGCGTCTACCCGCTCTACCACCCGGAGCTGCTCCCGCTGCACGGCGCGGTGCCCAGCACGCAGACCGAGCGGCGCAGCGGCCTGGCCGCCGAGGTGCTGGCCGAGCGCGCGCCGGGCCCGGACGACGTGCTGGTGGTGTTCTCGACGTCCGGCGTCAACCCCTACCCCGTCGAGCTGTGCATCGAGGCGCGCAAGCGGGGTGCGGCGGTGATCGCGGTGACGTCGCGGGCGTGCGTGGCCGCGGCGCCGCGGCGGTCGTCGAGCACGCTGGTCGAGCAGGGCACGGTCGTGCTGGACTCGCTCGTCGTCCCGGGTGACGCGAGCTACCCGCCGGACGCGCCGCGCACCGCCCCGCTGTCCACTGTGGTCAACGCGTTCCTGTGGAACCTCGTGCTCGCCGACGTCTACGACCGCGGAACGGCCGAAGGCCTCGACGTCCCGCTGTGGCGGAGCTCCAATGTGGAGGGTGGCGACGAGGCGAACGCCGGGCTGCTGGCGAAGTACGGTGAAATCGTCCCCCGCCTGCGCTAGTTGGTGAACAAGCACCGGCCGGGCACGTCTTGACTCCGCGTGCCCGGCGGTTCTAGCGTCGACATACCGACTGGTCGGTGTGGACCGGTCGCCCCCGGAGGAGGTCCGATGGACAGTGCCACGGCGACGGTGCACGGCGAGTGCGCACCCGGCTTCGAACCGGTGCGCAAGGCCTTCGAGGAGAACTTCCGCTCCCGCGGCGAGCTGGGGGCCGCCTTCACCGCCGTCCGCGACGGCGAGGTCGTGGTGGACCTGTGGGGCGGGTGGTCCGGTCCGGCGCGTGACCGGCCGTGGCAGCCGGACACCCTGGCCAACGTCTGGTCGACGACCAAGGGCATGACGGCGCTGTGCGCGCACCGGCTCGCCGACGCGGGCGAGCTCGACGTCGACGCGCCGGTCGCGAAGTACTGGCCGGAGTTCGCCGCGGCCGGGAAGTCGGACATCCCGGTGCGGTGGCTGCTGTCGCACCGCTCCGGCGTGCCCGGGATCGGGCTGGACCGGTCGGTGGCGATCGAGGAGCTCTACGACTGGGACCTGATGACGTCGCTGTACGCGGCCCAGGAACCGTTGACCGAGCCCGGGTCCGCGGGCGGCTACCACGCGCTGGCCTACGGCTGGCTCGTCGGCGAGGTCGTGCAGCGGGTCGCCGGGCAGGGCATCCGCGAGTTCTTCGCCGAGCAGGTGGCCGGGCCGCTGGGCGCGGACTTCTCGATCGGCCTCGCGTCCGCGGCCGACCTCGACCGCTGCGCGACCCTGGTCGATCCCGTGCTGACCGAGGAGATGGCGAACGCGCTGGCCACGGCGTTCGCGGCGGCGGGCCCGGTCGCGCAGGCCGCGCTGATGAACCCGCGCGTCCAGGGCCACGACGCCAACGACCCGGCCTGGCGGCAGGCGGTCATGCCGGCGTTGAACGGCCACGGCACGGCCCGCGCGATCGCCACGATCTACGCGGCCATCGCCGACGGCACCCTCCTGTCCCCGGCCGCGCTGGCCCGGGCCCGGGAAAGCCAGGGCAAGGAGATCGACGCGATCCTCGGCCTCCCGAACGAGTGGGGCCTGGGCTTCTACCTCGGCAGCGACGCCCGCGGCTTCGGCCCCAACCCCACCGCCTTCGGCCACGACGGCCTCGGCGGCTCCACCGGCGGAGCCGACCCGGAAAACGGCATCGCCTTCGGCTACACCCTCAACCAGCTCGGCCCCCTCATCCGCGACGACCCCCGCAAAATGGCCCTGGTCACCGCCCTCTACACGTGCGTGGAGAGTCGACACGCGTGATCCAGAGGTCGACACGCGTGATTGAAGGGTCGACACGGCACTTGCACCGTGTCGACCCTCCAATCACGTGAGCTGACCCTCCAATCACGCGTGATGACCCTTCAATCACGCGATGGCGGGTTCCTCGTCGGCGAACTGGGTTGCGTGGAGGGTGGCGTAGCGGCCGCCGGCGGCGAGGAGTTCGTCGTGGGTTCCGCGCTCGACGATCTCGCCGTGCTCGAGGACGAGGATCTGGTCGGCCGCGCGGACCGTCGAGAGGCGGTGGGCGATGACCAGGGCCGTGCGGCCCGCGAGGGCGTGGGTCAGGGCCTCGCCGACCGCCGCCTCGGACTCGGAGTCCAGGTGGGCGGTCGCCTCGTCGAGGATGACGACCTTGGGCTGGGCCAGCAGGAGACGCGCGATCGTCAGCCGCTGGCGCTCGCCGCCGGAGAGGCGGTAGCCGCGCTCGCCGACCGTCGTGTCGAGGCCGTCCGGCAGGGAATGGACCAGCTCGCCGAGCCGGGCCCGCTCCAGGGCTTCCCAGATCTCGTCGTCGGTGACGCCGGGACGCGCGTACGCCAGGTTGGCGCGGATCGTGTCGTGGAAGAGGTGCCCGTCCTGGGTCACGACGCCGACGGTTTCCCGCAGCGAAGCGAAAGTCAGTTCCCGGACGTCCACATCGGACAGCCGGACCGAGCCGGAGTCGACGTCGTAGAGCCGCGGCAGCAGCGACGCGATCGTCGACTTCCCCGCCCCCGACGACCCGACCAGCGCGACCATCTGCCCCGGCTCGGCCCGGAACGAGATCCCGTGCAGCACCTCTTCGCCGCCGCGGTGGTCGAGCGTGGCGACGTCCTCCAGCGACGCCAGCGAGTACTTGTCCGCCGCCGGGTAGCCGAAGCGGACGTCGGCGAACTCGACCGCAACCCCGCCCGCCGGAGCCAGCGCCCGCGCGCCCGGCTTCTCCTTGATCATCGGCTCCAGGTCGAGGACCTCGAAGACCCGCTCGAACGACACGAGCGCCGTCATGACGTCGACGCGCACGTTGGCCAGCGCGGTCAGCGGCGCGTAGAGCCGGGTCAGCAGCAGGGCCAGCGCGACGACGGTGCCGGGGGCCAGCGCCCCGGTCAGCGCCAGGTACCCGCCGAGGCCGTAGACGAGCGCCTGCGCCAGCGCCGACACCAGGGTCAGGCTGGTCATGAACCAGCGGGTCAGCATCGCCGTCCGGACGCCGATGTCCCGGACGCGCCCGGCGCGCACGCCGAAGTCGTCCGCCTCCTGCACCGGACGGCCGAACAGCTTCACCAGCGTCGCGCCCGGCGCGGAGAACCGTTCGGTCATCTGCGTGGTCATCCCGGCGTTGAGGTTCGCGGCTTCCCGCTGCAGCCCGGCCATCCGGCGGCCGAGCCGGCGCGCGGGGATGACGAAGATCGGCAGCAGCACCAGCGCGATCAGGGTGACCTGCCAGGACAGCGTCAGCATGACGGCCAGCGACAGCGCCAGCTGGATGACGTTGGTGACCAGCCCGGACAGCGTCGCGGTGAACGTCCGCTGCGCGCCGATGACGTCGTTGTTGAGCCGCGAGACCAGCGCGCCGGTGCGGGTGCGCGTGAAGAACGCGATCGGCATGCGCTGCACGTGCTCGAAGACCGCGCGCCGCAGGTCGTAAATGATGCCCTCGCCGATGCGCGCGGACTGCCACCGCTCGATCAGGCCGAACCCGGCGTCGGCGATCGCCAGCACGGCGATCACCACGGCGAGCCAGACCACGACGGCGACGTCGTGGCCGCCGACGATCGCGTCGACCACCTTGCCCGCCAGCACCGGCGTCGACACGGCGAGCACCGCCGAAACCACGGTGAGCACGAGGAAAGCCAGCAGCCGCCGCCAGTGCGGCCGGGCGAAGCGCGCCACGCGTTTCAGCGTGCCGCGGGTGAGCGCCTTCGGCGCGTCGCCGGCGCGCATCGCCGAGCTCCACAGCCCCCACATGTTGTCCACGGGAAACCCCCAGGATCAGAAACCTCTAGATAAGCCGAGGTTTTTGCCGGATATGACCTGGACAACGCCCCCGTTGCCCGTTTGCTTCCCGAGGTCGTTCACTCGGCGCGAACAACCCGGTGCAGGGCGGCGCGCAGCCGCTCGGCATCCTCGGCGGAGAGCGGCTCCAGCAGGAGCGCCTCCGCCTGCCGCGTGACCTCCACGCCCGCCTCGCGAACCCGCTCCCCCTCGGGTGTGAGCAGCACGAGGCGCTTGCGCCGGTCCCCCGGCGCGACCTCGCGCCGGACCAGGCCCTTGGCCTCCAGCTCGTCGACGAGCGCGACCATCGTCGTCCGGTCCACGCCGAGCCGGGCCGCGCCGTCCTGCTGCGACTGCGCCGGCCCGTCCCCGAAGAGCGTGAGCAGCGCGAGCTGCCGCCCGGTGACGCCGAGCGGCGCGTACAGCGGCTCGGCCAGCTCGGCGAGCCGCAGCTGGGCGTGCTTGAGCAGGTAACCGAGCCGCTGGGTGACGACGAGGGGCGCACTGGACACGCACAGACTCTACACCTACGCTGATCGTCAGCTTGACTGATGATTTGCTTGACTGACGATCAGGAGCTCCCCATGACCACCATCGGGCTCAAGCCCCCGCAGCAGCACCTCGGCATCGCCGCCCTCCGCGAGATCTGGGCGATCGCCGACGACGCCGGCTTCGACGGCTGCTGGGTGTTCGACCACCTCGCGCCGATGGGCCCCGACCGCACCGGCGACGTCTTCGACGGCTGGAGCCTGCTGGCCGCGATGGCCGAGGCGACGAAGCGGGTGCGGATCGGCTGCCTGGTGTCCGGCAACACCAACCGGCACCCGGGCACGTTCGCCAAGATCGCCGCGACCGTCGACCATCTGTCCGGCGGCCGGCTCGACGTCGGCCTCGGCGCGGGCGGCGACGTCCTGACCGACGCGATGATGGGCACGCCGACGCCGGCACCGGTCGAACGCGTCGAACGGCTGGCCGAGACCTGCGAAATCCTCGGTCTGCTGTGGACCCGGCCGGAAACCACCTTCCGCGGCCGTCACTACACGCTCACCGGCGCGATCAGCGACCCGAAACCGGTGCAACGGCCGAAACCCCCGCTGTGGCTGGGCAGCAGCGGCGAAAAACGCGGCCTGCGGGTCGTCGCCGAACACGCCGACGTCTGGCTCAACGCGGCCCTGCCCGGGACGGAAACCGCCGAGCTGCAACGGCTTTCGCGCGTCCTGGACGAGCACTGCGCGGCGGTGGGCCGGGATCCGGCGTCGATCCGCCGGGCCGTCCAGTTCCGGCTGCCGTCCGATGCGGACAGCGCGCTGCGTCTGACGCAGAGCTACACCGACGCGGGCTTCACCGAACTGGTGCTGATGCCCGCCGGCCGCGAAGACGTCGTCGCGACGTCCGAAGCGGCCGCGAAGCTGCTCCCCCGCCTGCGAGACGTCGGCTGAACCGGGCGGCGAGCCCTCGGTAGCCTGGCGACGTGGAAACGGAGGTGGGCCAGGCGCCCGCATGGCGGCGCGCGGCCCGGCTCTTCACGGCGCCGCCGCGCACCGGAGAGGCCGCGCCCCTGCGCTGGGATCTGGGGTTCTACCTGGCCTGCCTGGCTTTCGCGCTGCCGACCGCGCTGGTGTCGGAGTTCTACGGCTATCGCGTCTGGGGCAATTTCGCGACCGTGGCGTACGGCTTCGGCGCGGTGCACAGCGGGTACCTGCTGCTGTCGGCACGAAGCGGGCGTACGCCGCGTGGCGTACTCGGTTCACGCTGGTGCGGCATCGTCGCCGTCGCGCTGTTGGCGATGATCCTCCCGTTGGCGCTTCTGGTGATTCGCCGCCTGACCGGGGTGGACTGGCTGATCACGCCGTTCTCGTGGGCCGCGCAGCCCGAGGTCTGGGTGATCGAGCGGTCCGCGGATCTGCTGCTGCACCACGGGACCCCGTACGTCGACGTCGGCGCGCTCGGCCGGGCCCCCGAGGTAAACGATTACACACCCTACGGCCCGGTGATGGCGGTCTTCGGCCTGCCGCGGGCGCTGTTCGGCGGCACACCGCTGACGAACGCGCTCACCGACGCCCGCTGGATGTTCGCGCTGGCCGCCGGTGCGTGTGTGCTGGGCACGCTGAAGCTGCTGAAGTGGCCGAAGGTGCCGGTCGGCGCCGCACAGCTCGCGCTGGCCTGCCCGCTCACCGCGCTCACCTGGGCCGTGGCCGGGCCGGACCTGGCCATCGTGGGCCTGCTGGTGCTCAGCTGCGCGCTCGCGGCCACCGGGCGGGTCGCCTGGTCGGGCCTGGTGCTGGCGCTGGTCGTCAGCGCGAAGCTCATCGTCGCGCCCGCCGCGGCGGTGCTCGCCGTACTCGTGCTGGTCCGTCGCGGGAACGGGCTCGACTGGGCGGCACTGGGCCGGTTCGCGGCGGCGCTGGTGGCGACGACGGCCGCCCTGCACCTGCCGGTGTACCTGGTCGATCCGGCGGCGTTCGTCGAGCACGTCTTCCGGTTCCCGCTCGGGATGGGCGCCGTGCGATCGCCCGCGGCCAGCCCGCTGCCGGGCCACCTGATCGCCGAGACCGGCCCGGTCGGGCAGGTGGCGGCGTTCGTGCTCGTCGGCGCCGCGGCCGTGGCGATGGTCGTCTGGCTGGTGCGCCGGCCCCCCGCGAACGGCTCCGCCGCACTGATGCGCATCGCCGTCGGACTCGGCGCGTTGATCCTGCTCACCCCGGCCACCCGGTACGGCTACCTGGTGTACCCGCTGGTCCTGCTCGGGGCCCACCTGGCCTTCCGCGTGGCCGAAGTTCCCGCTGCGCCCCCCGCGCAGCAGTCCGCGACTACTTCTTCTTGACCCTGGTGGCCCCGCCGCGCCCCCGCAGCTGGACGCCCGACTCCGACAGCACCCGGTGGACGAACCCGTAGGACCGCCCCGTCGACTCCGCCAGTGCCCGGATGCTCGAGCCCTTCTCGTATTTCTTCTTCAGGTCAGCGGCCAGCTTGTCGCGCGTGTTGCCGGTGATCCGCGCGCCTTTCTTGAGATCAGCCACGTCGATCGCCTTCCCGCCGAGAGTGTTCTGGGCCACATATCGGCCCCTGCCGGGGCAATGATCGAACACTGAGCGCCGGAATGCCAGACGACAGACGCGAAACAGCCGAAATTGCGATCACATTGGGCCATTCCAGTGCTCTACGGCGAGTGATCTTGCACCCGAATGGACGCAGGCTCAGGCAAGCTGGACGAGTTCGAGGTAGTCCGCCGACCAGTGGTCCTCGGTTCCGTCGGGGAGCAGGATGACCCGCTCGGGCTCCAGCGCCTCGACCGCCCCCGGGTCGTGCGTCACCAGGACGACGGCACCGGCGAAGCTGCGCAAGGCGTCCAGGACCTGGGCCCGGCTGGCCGGATCGAGGTTGTTCGTCGGCTCGTCGAGCAGCAACACGTTGGCAGCACTGGAGACCAGGCCCGCCAGCGCAAGCCGGGTCTTCTCGCCGCCGGAAAGCGTGCCGGCCGGCTGGTCGAGTTGTTCGCCGGTGAAGAGGAACGAGCCGAGCAGGTTCCGCAACTCCTGCGCTCCGGTGTCCGGAGCGAGATGTCGGATGTTTTCCCACACCGACGCGTCATGATCAAGAGTTTCGTGCTCCTGTGCGTAATAGCCCAAACGCAATCCGTGACCCGGAACGACGGATCCGGTGTCCTGGGTTTCCATTCCGCCGAGCAGCCGGAGCAAAGTCGTCTTTCCCGCGCCGTTCAGCCCGAGTACGACAACCTTCGAACCGCGGTCGATGGCGAGATCGACGCCGGTGAAGATTTCCAGCGAGCCGTAGGACTTCGAGAGGCCCTCCGCGGTGAGCGGGGTGCGGCCGCAGGGCGCGGGCTCCGGGAACTTGATCCGGGCGACCTTGTCGGCCTGGCGGGTGTCCTCGAGGGAGGACAGCATCTGCTCCGCGCGGCGCGCCATGTTCTTGGCCGCCACCGCCTTCGTCGCCTTCGCGCCGAGCTTCGCGGCCTGCTGCTGCAGCGCCGACGCCTTCTTCTCGGCGTTGGCGCGCTCACGGCGGCGGCGCTTCTCGTCGGTGGCGCGCGCGTCGAGGTAGCGCTGCCAGCCCATGTTGTACAGGTCCAGCTCGCCGCGGGTGGCGTCGAGGAACCAGACCTTGTTGACCACGTCGGCCAGCAGCTCGACGTCGTGGCTGATCACGACCAGGCCGCCGTCGTGCTGCTTGAGGAAGCCGCGCAGCCAGTTGATGGAGTCGGCGTCCAGGTGGTTGGTCGGCTCGTCGAGCAGCAGGATCGTCTCGGACTTGCCCCCGGCGCCGGCTTCGGCCGCGGCGAACAGGATCCGCGCCAGCTCGACGCGGCGGCGCTGACCACCGGAGAGCGTCTGCAGCGTCTGCGCGAGGACGCGGTCGGCGAGGCCCAGGTTGGAGCAGATCCGCGCGGCTTCGCTTTCCGCGGCGTACCCGCCGAGGGAGGCGAAGCGCTCTTCGAGCCGGGCGTAGCGGTTGATGGCCTTGTCGCGCGCGGCGTCGTCGACGAGCTCGGCCATCGAGGCCTGCGCCTTCTCCATGTCGCGCATCAGCTTGTCCAGACCACGTGCGGAGAGCACGCGGTCCTTCGCCGTGACCGAAAGATCGCCTTCGCGCGGGTCCTGCGGCAGGTAGCCGAGCTCGCCGGTGCGGCGGACGTCGCCGGCGTGCGGCTCACCCTCGCCGGCGAGGACCTTCAGCGAGGTGGTCTTGCCCGCGCCGTTGCGGCCGACGAGACCGATGCGGTCGCCGGGCTGGATGCGGAGGGTGACGCCGTTGAGCAGGATGCGCGAACCCGCGCGCAGCTCAAGGCCGGTGGCCGTGATCAAGGGGAACTCCCGTGGAAAAGGGGCGTACGGAGGACAGCGTCAGGCGGCCGCTCGGGCCGCGGCGTCACTCCAGCTGGATATCCACGAAGCCCAGTGTACGGGGCAGCGTCGAGCGCTTTTCCCCGGACGTGCGCAGGCTCACCCGTCGTGCAGCGTGATCAGCACGGACAGTGCTCGCACCGCAGCTTCTTCGAGGACCGCCCGGCTGGGCTCCCCGACGTCCAGCACGCGGGGCTCGGCGCGGGCGAACAGCGGGGCCAGCCGGCGGTCTTCCCGCAGCTCGTCGAGGGCCCGCCGGTCGCCGCCGAGCACCACGGCGTCCACTTCGGACAACCGCGGGACCAGCACCTCGAAGGCATCCTTCGCCGCGTCCTGGAGGGCGTGCCGGGCCTGCCCCGCGCGACGCCGGGCGAAGCGCTGCTGGGACCAGCCGCCCGCGGCGGAGCGGCCGTGCACGAGGTGCCGGTCGGTGCGGGAGACCTCGACCCGGCCGTCGCGGACGATCCCGACGCTGTGGCCGCCCAGCCGCACCAGCAGGAGCGCGATCCGCCGCGGCACCGCGGCGTGGGCGGCCAGCGAACCGCCTTCGAGCGGCCCGAACGGGACGGCCGCGGTCGCCGTGGCGCCGTCGGCCGCGGTCAGGCGGACCTCGAACGGCCCGGCCTCGGTGGCGGTGAGCCCGCCGTGCCGCTCGGCGAACCGGGCGAAGAAGCCGTCCAGACGCTCGGGTGGCACCTCGACCGTGCGCCCGCCACCCGCCGCTTCCCGTGCCTTCACCCCGGAAACGGTACGGGGCCGCCGCGATCGTCGCGACGGCCCCGCACCGGGTGCTGCTTACAGCGGGTGCACCGGGCCGTTGTTGGTCACGCCCCGGACGTTCGACGGCGCGCCGGCCGCCGGGGGCTGCACGAACCCGTTGATGTGCAGGGCGACCGAGCGGATCGAACCGGCGTCGCCGCCGGCCGCGTCGACCACCGCGAACGTCCACGTGCCGTCGGCGGCCGCGCCGGCGAGGTTGCCGGTCAGGGCCTGCGTCGGCCGCCACGAGCCGGTGAACGGCGCGTTGGCCGAGGTCACCGTGCTGAACGCGGCCGCCGCGCTGTCGGCGAAGACGACCTTGCACAGGTTCTTGCCCGAGCCGCCGTTGCGCTGGAACACGGTGGCCTTCACCCCCGAGGGCGCGGTCAGCGTGCCGACCAGGTCACCGACGTACGAGTGGTTCAGCCCCACCGCGGTCGAGGTCGGGTCGGTGCTGCACGTGGTGCCGTCCACGGAGAACGTCACCTTGGAGGCGCGGCCGACCCCGGTGACCGGGATGCTCACCGACGCGCCGACCGGGCTGTTGTCCGGGATGTCCACCGGCGCGCCGGTGTAGGCGAAGTCCTGCGCGACCGGCGACGGGGTGCCGACCGGGAGCGAGAACGACGTCGTCGTCGGCGAGTGCGCCCCCGCGAAGGTGACGCGGGCGTTCAGCACCACCGGCACGCCGAGCTGCTGACTCGCCGGGACGGTGATGGTGAAGTCGTTGACGCCGGTCTGTCCCGGGCTGATGGTGCCGTAGGACTTCGACCGCGGCGCCACCGTGACACCCGGGGTCGGGCTGGTGAGCACGACGCTGGTGGACACCGCGGTGCCGTCTCCGTCGTTGGTCACCGGCAGCGTCACCTTGGCGGTGTCACCCGGGTCGAGCGCCGAGCCGCCGTCGGCCGGGGTGACCGTCGGCTGCTTGGCCACCGCGAGCGGCTGCGGGCTGGCACCGGTGTAGGCCAGCACCTTGTCCGCGAGGATGACGCCGGCCCCGGTGAAGTTGTCGCGGCCCGGGGTTTCGATGTCGATCGCGGTGTTGATCAGCGCCTCCCGGACCTCCGCGGGCGGCAGGCCGGGGTTGCCGGACAGCACGAGCGCGGCGATGGCGGCCGCGTGCGGGGCGGCGGCCGAGGTGCCGAAGAACGGGTTGAACCCGGTCACGCTGGTGGTGACGCCGTCGGCCGCGGTGATCTCCGGCTTGTTGCGGACCTCACCACCGGTCGAGGACACGTTGCCCGGGGTGATCGGCGTGCCGTTCGCCTCGTAGAACACGCGGCGCGGGCCGTCGGAGGTGAACCGCTCGGCCTTGGTGGCCCCGCTGAACGCGCCCGGGTACGGGCCCGCCGGGTTGGCCGGGTCGCCCGGTTCCAGTGCCCGGCCGAACGCCTTGGCCGCCGGGGCGGCCGCGACGCTGAAGGCGTCCCGCGCGGCCGAGTGGCCGACCGTCACGCCCGGGGTGTTGTAGGCCTTGAGCCCGTCGGCCGAGTCGGAGAACCGGCCGCGCAGCGCCGAAAGCGACAGGTAGCGGTTCTGGCCCGAGAACTTCACGATGGCCAGGCGCAGCCCGGTCCCGCCGAAGGCCGGTGTCGTGACGCGCTCGTACGGATCCTGGGTGCCGGTCTGGACGTCCTGGCTGAAGCTGACGACCGCGCCCGCGGAGTTGAGCAGGTAGAGGTCGTAGTCGTTCGCGGACGCGCCGAGCGGGTCCGACCAGTGCAGCGTCACCGGCACGCCGGCCGAGGACGCGTTCGAGATCGGCTCGTAGATCTGGGTGCCCGCCGCGCCGGCGAAGTTGTGCGCGGTGCCGGCGAACTTGCCGACCGACTTGCCGGAGTCGACGAAGTCGCCTTCCCAGTGCGCGGCGGTGCCGCTGGCGACGTTGCCTTCGTTGCCGGCGGAGGAGAAGTACAGCGCGCCGTCGGCGGTCACGTCGTTCACGGCCTGGGCGATGATCCAGTCCTGGAACGGCGATTCCTTGAAGTAGATGACGTCGTCGACGATGACGTCGCAGTGCGACTCGAAGCGCAGCTTGCGGATGTTGTCCGCGAAGCTGGCGTCGGAGTTGAACGCCGAGGCGAAGCCGAGCGCGGCGCGGGGCGCGAGGTCGTGGATGATCTCGAGCATCGCGGTGCCCTCGTCGCCGTCGCCCTCCTGGCCGGCGATGACGTCGACGTCCGGCAGTTCGCCCTTGGCCTGCGAAGCGGCCAGGGAGTCGACGCCGTCGGACAGGGCGCACGCCTTGACGCCGACGCCGGTGACGCCGAACTGCTGGCGGGCGAGGTCGGCGTTGTGGGCGCGGTCGCCTTCGCTGACCAGCGGCGCGGCCGCGGCGGCACTGCGCTGGCTCTTGGCGGCCACGGCTTTCTGCAGCTCGCCGGCGATGCGATCGGCCTTCTGCTGCTTGGTTTCGGTCTTGGTGTCGGACTTGCCGGACGTCGCCGGCGTGGCGAGCTCCCGGGCGGTCATCGCCTGGTCGGCCTGCTCGACGCGCTTGACGTCGTCGCGCGCGGCGATCTCGCCGACCTTGGCCAGCGGGACTTCGGCGCGGACGCTGCCGTAGCGGTCGGACACCGCGCGGATGCCCGCCCCGGCCTTGGTCAGCCCGGCGAGGAGGTCCGGCGAGACCTTGCTCGCGCGGATGTCGACCAGGACGGTCCCGGCCGCGGAAACGGTGGCCCCAGACTGCAGTGCGTTCAGCTGCTTCCCCACGCCCTTTCCGGCGACGAGCAGCTTGCTGTCCACTTTGGACTCGGCGGCGGTGCGGCCCGCCTTGACCGCCTGCAGGGCGGCGATCTGTTGCTGAGCGGTTTCGCTGAACGCGTCCGGACCGGACGCGGGTGCGGCCCCCGCGACGGGCGGGGAAACCAGGCCGAGCGCGGCGAACAGGGCCGCGGCTCCGGCGGTGAACACAGTGGATCTCGATCTCGTGGAACGGGTACGACGCACGGGCGCCCTCCGAATCTCCAAGGCGCGTGCCCCGACTCACGCTGACCGACGCCGGTGATCACCGGCTGAACCCAGCTAAGTACCGGGAGTTCTCCGTAAACATCAGCCGTTCGAGTGACAAAGGACGGATAATTTCCCGAATGGGCCGGACGACGTAGGCCGTTCAGCGCAGCGGTGAACCGGTCACCGGACACGCGCCGGACAAATGATCGTCCCACCGCGGTCCGCAAGGGTGATCACGGAGTGGGACGTCCGGTCGGGACGTCCACAAGCAACACGCCGCACCGTGCAACCGCCGAGGCGGCCGGGAAAGTTCGTTACGGCTCCCTCAGAGCACGAACGAATCCGACCACGGCTGCGCGGCCCGCCCGGAGAGCGCGTCCAGCAGCGTCACCGCCTGCTTGTCCGACAGCGACGCCACGAAGTCGACCACCGCCCGGCCGCGCGCCAGGCCGCGCACCGCGTCCGCCCCCGTCACCGGCTCGCCCGTCGCGCCCACCAGCAGCTCCGGCGCCGAACGCGCCAGCCCGGCGTACTCCGCGCGGGCCAGCTCGACCAGGTCGTGCAGCCGGCGCGGCAGGCGGGACACCTCGTCGCGGTCGAGGAGCCAGGCGTCGAGCGCGTCGACCAGGCTCGTCACCACCCCCGCCTGGCCGCGCTGGTGCAGCGCGAGGTCCGGGCGCAGCAGCACGAACCGGCGGTGCACGAACTTGAGCACCTGCACCTCGTGCCACTGGGCGGGCCGCAGCGACACGTGCCCGGTGCGGGTCGACGGCGAGGCCAGCAGGTAGACGCCGTCGACCAGGCGGGCCGTCCAGTTCGCGGAGAACGCCGCCGTGGCCTGCTCGGCTTCGATCGAGCCGTCGAACTCGCCGGCCAGCAGCCCGTCGACCAGCTCCGCGCGCACCCGCGCGACCGCGGCGGCGAACGCGTCGTCGTCGACGATCCAGGCGTCCTTGGCGTGCATGCGGCGGCGGAGGCGCTCCAGCGACCGGCCCGGGCGGCGCAGGTCCGCGTGCAGCGTCTCGTCGTCGAGCGACGCCAGTTCGGCCGCGTGCTCGAGCCACTCCCCCAGCTCCGCGGCGACCGGCGCGTGCTGGAGGACGCCGATGCGGTGGAAGTCCTGCAGGTCGTGGATGGCGTAGGCAATGTCGTCGGCGGTGTCCATCACGGACGCTTCGACGGTCTGCTGCCAGCCTTCGACGCGGCCCGCGAAGGCCGCGCGCGCCTGCTCGAAGTCGTCGAGTTCGGTGGCGTAGGCGGAGAACTTGGCCGCGCCGGTGCCCGGCAGGTCGCCCGGTTCGGCCGCCCCGCGCGGCGGCACGGCCAGCTCCGACGGGTGCGGCGCGGGGTGATGCAGCCGCAGCCACGGGTACTTGAGGACGGCGGCCCGCACGGCGGCGGTCAGGTCCAGTCCGATCGCCGACGGCCCGCGCACGTCGGTGGTGGTGATGATCCGGAACGTCTGCGCGTTGCCCTCGAAGCCGTCGGCGAGGCCGAAGCGGTGGCGGGCGATCCGGTCGAGCGTCTGCTCCCCGAGGTGCCCGAACGGCGGGTGCCCGAGGTCGTGGGCGAGCGCGGCGGCCTCGGCGACGTCAGGGTCGCAGCCGCCCAGCTTTTCGGCGAGGCCGGCGTCGGGCCCGCCGGTGATCCGCTCGGCGATCGCGCGAGCCACCTGCGCGACCTTGAGGCTGTGGGTCAGCCGGTTGTGCAGCAGCCCGGCCCCGCCGGCGCTGACGACCTGCGTGACACCGCCGAGCCGCGCGAAGAACGGCGACGCGGCGATCCGGTCGCGGTCGATCCGGAACGGGCTGGTCGCCAGGTCGGTGAACCCGCCGACGTTCGCCACGGGATCGCGCCGCGCGGCCCGCGGGTCGGTCTCCTGATCCATGCGCCCGACCTTATCCGCCAGGTTCCCCCGAACGGCGGCCGAGCCACCCCCGTGTCGACCCTCCAATCACGCGTGTCGACCTCCGAATCACGCGTGTCGACCCTCTGATCACGGCTGACGGCGCTCCGATCGCGCTGGCCGCCCCTACCCTCGCGGGCTGAGGAAGTCCACCCCCGTGATCGGAAAGCCGGCTCCGGTGATCGAAGGGTCGACACGCGTGATTGGAGGGTCGACACGCGTGATTGAGGGGACGACACGCCGGGTCAGGACTCCGGCGGGGTCGTGTACGCCTTCAGCGTGCGGTCGGCCGCCGCCCGGGCCTGGGCCGGGTCCGCGCCCGCCGCGACGTCGGCCTCGTACCACGCCTCGTTCGACGCCGTCATGAACCGGATGCCGTCGGCCGACATCATCCAGGCCATCGCCGCCTCGGGGTCGACGGCCGTGCCCGGTGCGCGCAGGTGCAGGACCAGGCCGACCAGCGCCCCGTCCCAGCCGATGCCGACCGCGCCCGGGCCGAACTCGTCCCAGCGCTCGTCGACGTGCGCCACGTGCTCCAGCTCGAACCGCGTCCCCTCGCCCTCCGGCGTCAGGCGGACCTCGATCCAGCTGACGTTGCCGCCGAACTCCCACGTCGCGGCGAAGCTCTTCGGCGGGTCGCAACGCTCGACCGTGCCGCCGGCGTTGCCCTCCAGCTGGTACTTCCCGCCGACCTTCAGCTCGCCGCTGACCGGCAGGAACCAGCGGGGGATGCGCTCGGGGTTCGTGCAGGCGTCCCACAGGTCGGCGAGGTCGGTGTCGTAGACCTGGCTGATCGTGAGGACGCGGGCCTCCTTCCCCTCGAGCACCCGGTCGCCGAGCGTCCGGCGGACGGCGCTGATCTGGTGGTTGACGTCGATCACGAACCTTCTCCTTCGGTGAGGCGCCGGGCACGCTTGCCGCGGGCGATTTCGGTGGCCAGCGCGTCCAGCGGCGGCGTCCAGTACCGGCGGAACCGGTCGAGCCAGCCGTCGATGTCCCGCAGCGGCGCGTGGCCGACCGCGTACAGCCGCCTCGTGCCGTCCTGGCGGACGACGGCGAACCCGTTCTCGCGCAACACCTTCAGGTGCTGCGACACGGCCGGCTGCGAGATGCCGAACTCGGCCCGGATCACCTCGGTCACCGCGCCGGCGGCCCGCTCGCCGTCGGCCAGCAGCTCGAGGATCCGGCGGCGGACCGGGTCGCCGAGGACGTCGAACGCGTGCACCCCGCCAAGCTACAAGAACCGACTTATATAAGTCAACACTGAAGCAGTTACGCCGATGTGGGTAACCCACGGTGAACATCAGCCGACATCGGTTCCGCTTCGCCGCGTGACCCGCGACGATCGGGGCCGTGAAGTCGCCACGCGCGGTCCGCTTCGCCTTCCAGCCGCTGTACAGCCTCCACACGGGAGGCGTCGTGGCGCACGAAGCGCTGGCCAGGCCCGGCGGCGGAACCGTCCCGGAACTGCTCGCGCAGGCGCGCCGCGACGGCCGCCTCGCCGAAGCCGACATCGGGCTCGCGGTCGCCGCCGTCCGGCAGGACGCGGAGCACCCGACGTCGCTCCCCCTGCACCTCAACCTTTCGGCGCGCACCCTGGCCGCGCCGCCGTCGATGTACGACGACCTCCTCGAGGAGCTCGGCGACGCCGGCCGCCGCACCCGCGACGTCGTCCTGGAGATCGGCCCGCCGTTCGCGCCGCTGCCCGCCGGCCGGGCCCTCGCCGGGATGCGGGAGCTCACCGAGCTCGGCTTCCGGCTCGCGCTCGACGGGCTCGGCCGCGGCGACCTGCCGCTCGGCCTGCTGGTCGAGGCGCCGATCGACCTGGTGAAGCTCGACCGGACCGTGCTGCGCGGGCTCCCGGACGACCAGGCGTCGGTCGCCGTGGCCGAGGCGCTGCTGCACTACACGAACCGCACCGGCACCCGGCTGGTCGCCACCGGCGTGGAGACCGGCGAGCAGCTCGACGCCGTCCGCGCCCTGGGCGTCCGGATCGCGCAGGGGCACCTGCTCGCGCCGCCGACCGCGGCCGGTCCCGCGCCGGCCCTGCTCACGCGCGGCCGTCCCACGACCGGGGCGCCGGCGCCGTGCGTCGGCGACTTCCTCCGCCCGGCGACGACGCTGCCGGAAACCGCGACCTGCGACGAAGTCCGCGCGGTGCTCGCGGCGGCGGACGCGCCGTCCGGGGTGATCGGGGTGGACGAGCTGAACCGGCCGCGCTGGTCGGTCGACCGGACGCGGTTCCTGGTGGCGGTCACGGGGCCGTACGGCCACGCGCTGCACGCGAAGCGCCCGGCGGCCCGGCTCGCGGACACGCCGCACACGATCGAGGCCCGCGCGGGCGCGATGGAGTTCCTCGAGCTGGTCACCGACGCCGACTGGGGCCGCACCGGCGACGACGTGGTCGTGGTCGACGAGCTCGGCCGCTGCCTCGGCGTGGTGCTGGTGACCGAGGTGGTCCGCGGCGTGGCCGAGGCGAAGGTCGAAGCGGCGGCGGCGCTGAACCCGCTGACCCGGTTGCCGGGCAGCGACACGATCGCCCGCGACGTCGCCCGCCGCATCACGATCGGCGAGCCGTTCGTGGCGGCCTGGCTGGACATCGACGGCTTCAAGGCGATCAACGACACGGCCGGCTTCGCGGCGGGCGACAACCTGATCCGCGAGCTGGGCGCGGCGCTGACGGAACTGGCCGGCGGCCTGCGGCGCATGCGCGTGAGCCACGTGGGCGGCGACGACTTCCTGGTGGTCTGCGACGTCGACGAGATCGCGACGGTGGCGAGGGCGCTGCTGGACCGGGCGTGGACGGCGGAGGGCCTGCCGGTGACGGTCTCGCTGGCGACGCTGGTGTGCGCGAGCGGGGCGATCGGTTCGTACCAGGAGGTTTCGCGGCTGCTGGCGCCGTTGAAGAAGCGCGCGAAGGCGGTGCCGGGGTCGAGCTGGGTGCTGAGCCGCCCGGGCGCGGAGCGGGTGGAAGTGCTGCGGGGCATCGGAACCCGGGGGTTACAGGCCGCCGCCGGGTAGCGTCCCGAACGGGCCGGGCACTTCGTTTCCTTTCACGAGGGGTCAATACCCTTCGCGATTTTTTCCCCGGCGCCTACCTGCAATTTTACCGAGTCTCCCTTTCAATGTTCGAGCGGACAGTCCGCCTGCAGGGGGAACCCGAGTCGAGGCGAGACCGGCTCGGTCGGCGTCCGGCACCAGCTTCCAACGCCGCTGCGCATTGTCGACGACGACCACCTCGAGGATGATCATCTTGCTTCCCGGTGCCCGCGACGTCACGCCGGCATCGCCATGAATCCACTGCGGATCGCCGATCGGCCGCCTGTCGACCCCATAGCTCACGACTTCCCGACCAGGCGGTACGACGACATCCCGGATGCGCCCCGCGAAGCCTCCCACCCCTCCGTCGAATGGGCTGAAATAGTAGCCCGAATGGGCCAACTGCGACCAGCTGTATACGGCCTCGTATTCGACAGATTCAACGTAGACCGGGAGATCACTGGCGTTTTTGAGGTGAATACGAGGGACTATGAATCCGAAGTTGACCGCATCCTCCTCTTGACAGAGGTCGAACTCACCCCAGATACCGAGGCAGTCGATCTGCTGCCGCCGTTTCTGCCGCCGATCCCTGATGATCACGTAGCCGGCGGCCATGAACGAGCCCGCGGAAAACCAGCTGGGCACGTTCCCCCAGTCAAGCCCCCACCACCCCACGAAGAACCTCCCGCAACGAGTCAACCTACGGAAACCCGGGATCACTTCTCACGGCCAATCGAGCGTCAGCTGCGCCGGGACGGCCAGCGCCGCCCAGGTCACGTACTCCTCGTGCGCCCAGCCGCACACCGCGGTCAGGTGGTCGTACGCCTCGTGGGACATGAGCAGCCCGATCGCGTCCGCCAGGCGGCCGATCGATCCGCCTCCCGCCAGACCCGCCGCCACCAGCCGCTCGGCGATCTCCGCGCGGCGCGCCACCGCCAGCTCCGCGCGGACCGCCGCCACCTCGGCGTCCGCCGCGGCCGCCGTCGTGAACGCGCGCCAGATCGGCAACGAGCCGCGCAGTCCCGCCGCCACCCGGGCCACCACCGACGGCAGGTCCGCCGGGCCGGCCGGGCCCGCGAGGGCGTCCAGGTTCATCGCGTCCGGGTCGCCCGCGAAGCCGTCGCGGAACGCGGCCAGCAGCAGCTGCGGCTTGCGGCCCGTCTGCGTCACCGTCTCCAGGCTCACCCCCGCCTCCGCCGCGATCTGCCGCATGCTCGTGCCCGCGTAGCCGCGTGAAGCGAACAGCTTCCCCGCCGTCGCCACCACGTGGGCCCGGGTTCGCCGCGCGCGCTCCTCGCGCACGGGCGATTCGTACCGGCGCCGGGCGCCTTCGGGTATCGTCACCAATTGGATAGTACAGCGTATCGCTCAAAGGGGGAGCCATGACTCGCGTACTCGTCGGCGTGCAGCCCGCGCGCGGCCACGTCGGGCCGACCAAGCCGATCGTCGAGGCGCTGGTCGCGGCCGGGCACGAGGTCACCGTCGTCACCGGGGCGCGCTACCGGCGGGCGTTCGAAGAGCTGGGTGCCGCCGTCGCCGTCCTGCCCGCGGAGGCCGACTTCGACGAAACGGACCTGGACGGCACGATCCCCGGCCGCGCCGGACTGAGCGGGCCGAAGCTCGCCCGGTTCGAGCTGGCCCACTTCGTCCGCGCCATGCCCGCGCAGCTGAGCGTCATCGACGCGCAAGACGCCGACGTCGTGCTCTGCGATCCGCTGATGATGGCCGGGCTGGCCCTGGTCCGGCGCGCACGGCGGCCGCGCGTGCTGACGCTGGGGTTCCCGCCGTTCATGCCACCCGTTCCGACCGGCCCGCCCGGGCACCCGCTGCGCGGCGCGATCCTCAGGACCCTCGCGCCGTGGGTGACGCGGCCTGCGCAGGAGCTGGCGAAAGACCTCCTCGGCGGCGACCCGGGCATGCTGTTCACGGACTGGCCCCTGCGCAGCGACGGCGTCCTGCAGATGACCTGCCCGGGCTTCGAGTACCCGCGGCCGGGCGTACCCCTGCACTTCATCGGGCCGACGACGGTCAGCGCGGCGAGCGAGCACCCGCTGCCGCCGTGGTGGGCCGACCTCGACGGCGGCCGCCCGATCGTGCACGTGACCCAGGGGACGATCGCGAACGACGACCTCGGCCGCCTCGTCGAGCCGGCCATCGACGCCCTGGCCGGCGAGGACGTCCTGGTCGTCGCGACGACCTGCGGCGGGCGGCTGCGGCCGGGCCCGCTGCCGGACAACGTCCGGGTGGCCGACCTCCTGCCGTACGACGAGCTGCTCCCCCGCTGCGCCGCGGTGGTCACCAACGGCGGGTACGGCGGTGTCAACCACGCGCTGCGCTACGGGGTGCCGCTGGTCGTGGTCGGGGCGAGCGAGGACAAGCGCGAGGTCGCGGCCCGGGTCGCCTGGTCCGGCGCCGGGATCGGCCACGCCCGCGCGAAGGCTTCACCGCGGATGCTGCGGCGAGCCGTCCGCGCGGTCTTGGACGATCCGCGCTACCGGGATCGGGCGCGGGAGCTGGCCGGGGAAATGGCCGCCGGACCGACCACGGCCGAGGTCGTCGAGCTGATCACCGGCTGAACTCGTGCGCGGAGAGGTAGCTCGCGAACCGCTCGTCGACCTCCTCGGGCGTCAACCCGAAGTCCGTCAGGCTGTAGCGGTGCACCGGCTTGCGCTCCCCCGTCCGGCTCGCCTCGTGCACCGCCGTCATGGCCGTGCGGGCTTCCGGCGTGAATTCCAGTCCGAAGTGGTCGTACACAGTGGACACCGTGCCGATCGGGTTCGCCACGAAGTCCTCGTACCGCACGTCGCAGAACTGCGCCGGGTTGTGGCGCGCGCGGGCCCAGCCGAACTCGTCCGCTCCGCGGGCCCACAGTTCCAGCTGCCCGCGGCCGATCACCTCGCCGCGGAACTTCGAAGACCAGCCGTCCGCGGCCTTCTCGGCGAGGCTGCACATCGACGCCATGATCGTGCTCGGTGCCCGGTGCGTCTGGATCACCAGCGCGTCCGGGTAGTTCGCCATCAGCGCGTCCAGGGCGAACAGGTGGCTCGGGTTCTTGAGCACCCAGCGCTTGCCCGCGTCCGGCAGCCCGATCAGCCGCAGGTTGCGCTGGTGCCGGGCGTAGGCGTCCGTCCAGTCCTGTTTGGCCAGCCAGCGCGAGTACCGCGGGAGGTGCGCCAGGCACTCGAACGACACCGACCGCATCGACTGGCGCAGCAGCTGCCAGCACTCCTCCACCTGGTCGGCGGACATGTGGTGGACACCCATGAACTCCGGGTGCTCGACGTGGTGGCGCTCGTAGCCCGCCTGGATCCCCTGGAAGATCGGGTTGTCCGCCCACGTCTCCCGCGGCGGCCGCGGCTGCGGCACCTCGGCGAGCCAGACCTCGAGCCCCTGGTGCGCGGGGTCCTCGGCGAGCAGCCGGTGCAGCGCCGTCGTGCCCGTGCGGGGCAGCCCGGTGACGAAGATCGGCCGCTCGATGCGGACGTCCGCGTACGCCGGGTTCTGCTTCCACGACGCCTCGCTCAGCAGCCGCGCCACCAGCGCGCCGCGCAGCATCGCCCGGTGCACCTTGTTGCCGTACGGTGTCAGTTCCTCGTCGGCCTCGTACGACTCCAGCAGCACGCGCAGCCCCTCGGCGTACTCGTCCGCTCCGAAGTCGTCGAGCCCGGTGAGCTTCGACGCCGAGGCGTGCAGGTCGTCGAAGGTGCCGACGTCTTCCCGGCCGGGGCGCATGGGTCCTCCTAGTGGTGGTACTCGCCGCCGTTGACGTCGAGGCACTGCCCGGTGATCGCGCGCGCCATCGGCGAGGCGAGGAACACCACCGCGTCGGCGATCTCGTCGGGCTCCGGCAGCTTGCGCAGGTCTGTTGTGGACGCCGTTTCGGCGTAGACGTCCTCCGGCGTGATGCCGCGTTCCTTGGCGAGGTAGGCGAAGTACCACTGGAGGTTCGGCCCCCAGATGTACCCGGGCGCCACGGTGTTGACGCGCACGCCGTCCGGGCCCAGCTCGCTGGCGAGGCTCTGGGACAGCGACAGCAGCGCCGACTTCGCCATCTTGTAGGCGCCGAACGTCCGCCGCGAGTGCCGCAGCACCGCCGAATTGATCATCACCAGCGAGCCCTTGCTCTCCTTGAGCGCGGGCAGGAACAGCCGGGTCAGCCGGAGCACGGAGATCGCCGCGGTCTCGAAGCCGGCGCGAACCGCGTCAAAGTCCACAGTGGCCAGATCGGTCAGCGGCGGGACGGCGAACGCGTTGTGCACCACCGTGTCCACCCGGCCGAACGCCTCGACCGCCTCGTTCACCAGGGTCGCCGCGGAGTCCGCGTCGTCGATGTCGGTGCGGACCGCGACCGCCCGGCGGCCGAGGTCGGTCACCTCCTTCGCGACCTCGCTCAGCCGCGACTCGGTGCGCGCGGCGAGCACGACGTCCGCGCCGGCCCGCGCGCTGCGCACGGCGATCGACCGGCCGAGCCCGGGCCCGATCCCCGAGACGACGACCACCTTGCCCTGCAACACGTTCTCCACGCTCACCCCAGCATCCGGGCGGCGACGGCGTCCTGCCGGGCCGCGATCCGCGCCGCCCACTGCTCCGGCGTCACCCGCGCGTCGACGTGGTACGGCAGGCGGTCGGGCAGTTCGTCGGTCTTGACCACCTCGACGACCGGGCCGTCGTCCGGGCCGAGGTCGCGGGCCAGCCGCTGCCAGCGGATCTGCAGGTACCCGCGGTCGTGGCCGGTGAGTTCGAGCCAGTTCGCCAGGCCGGGGTCGCGCTCGGCGAGCACGAACCGGATCTTGCCGTCCGGGTCGACGCGAGCCTGGTCGGCGGTGAGGCTCGTCTGGTGGTTGATGTAGTCCAGCGAGACGTACCAGAGGCTGCCGAGCTGGATGCCCTGGTACGGCGCGTCCGCGCAGCGCGGCACGGTGACGATCATCGCCTCTTCCGGGCCGAGCTCGTAGTGCCCGGCCGAGGAGAACTGCGTGGTCAGCCCGCCCGGCGTCGAGCGCGGCTCGGTCAGCGTGTTCACCGGCAGGTCGTAGTAGAACCACTTCGGGAAGGCCAGGAACGTCTTGAGCCGGCTCAGCAGGATCTTGCCGGTGACGCCGTAGCGCTTGGCCAGCGCGGACCGGTCCGGCACCGGCGGTGCCTGGCCCGCGGTGTCGACGCACCGGATGCGGATCTCGCCGCGGCGTTCGGTCGCCCAGTCGCTGTAGACCTCGCGGACGACGAGCATCGAGGAGCCTTCGCCGAGGACGAAGTAGTTCGGCCCCGGGTTCTCGCGGGCCGGGCCGAAGCGCAGCTCGAACCGGCCGTCCGGGCCGATTTCGATCTTCCGGTCGTCGAACGCGGCGAGGCTGTCGGGCACCTCCACCGGCGAGTAGTCGCCGTTGAGGACCTGGAAGCTCAGGTCGGCGGTGGTCCCGCGGACGCCGGTGACCAGGTACTCGCGGTCGGCCCGGATGTTCGCGTTGAAGTACAGCGTGTCCGGGTTGTCCAGGCCCATCTTCGTGTAGGGCCCGGTGGACGCGGTGAAGTACGGGAAGTCGCGCTGGTAGGCCCAGGCCATCTGCAGCGACGCGCGGATGCTGCCGGCGAGGTAGTCGTAACCCTCCAGGAGGCCCTGCTCGGTCTGCGCCGGCGGGGCTTCGGCGATCAGCTTCTCGGCCTCGACGATGGCGTCGGCGAACGACCGGGTCAACGAGAACTCGTTCTCGATCATGCCGGCACGGCCCAGCGGTTCGCGAGCAGGCGGTAGCCGGGGATGGCCTCCCAGGACATCATCGATTCGTAGGTCCGGACGTACCCGATGTGCGACATCCGCCAGGCGCCGTCGTGGTCGCGGCGGTAGGTGTCCTCGTAGAACGCGGCGCCTTCGATGATCACCTTGTGGTCGGGCACGATGACCTTGTCGGTGAACGACCACCGCCCGGTCGCGGTGTCGCCGTCGACCTCGATCTCGGGCTGAGCTGCGTGGTGCACCGTGATGATGCCGTTGCCGAGGCTCTGGGTGAGGAACTCGACGATCGCGTCGCGGCCCTCGAACCGCTTGCCCTCACTCCCGACCGCGCGGGTCCCGTAGTCGGCCGTGGCGTCGACGGTGAAGGTGTCGGCCACCTCGTCCCAGAGCTTCAGGTCCACCCCGCGCAGGTACCGGTACTTCAGCCGCTTGATCTCTTCGAGCACGCCCAGGTCCATGCACACAGCGTCCCGCACCGCTTGACCAAAGACAAGAACATGTTCTACTTTTTTCCGGTGTCCGTGACCTCGTACGAGCTCTCGCACCTGGCCGCGCTCGAAGCGGAGGCCGTGCACGTCTTCCGCGAAGTCGCGGCGACCTTCGAGCGCCCGGTCCTGCTCTTCTCCGGCGGCAAGGACTCGGTGGTGATGCTGCACGCGGCCGCGAAGGCGTTCTGGCCCGCGCCGCTGCCGTTCCCGGTGCTGCACGTCGACACCGGCCACAACTTCGACGAGGTCATCCGGTTCCGGGACGAGACGGTCGCCGCGCTCGGCCTGCGGCTCGAGGTCGCGAGCGTGCAGGACGACATCGACGCCGGCCGCGTCGTCGAGGAGACCGGGCCGCGGGCGAGCCGCAACCGGCTGCAGACGGTGACGCTGCTGCGGGCGATCCGCGAGGGCGGCTTCGACGCCGTGTTCGGCGGCGCCCGCCGGGACGAGGAGAAGGCCCGGGCCAAGGAGCGTGTGTTCAGCTTCCGCGACGAGCACGGCCAGTGGAACCCGCGGGCGCAGCGCCCGGAGCTGTGGACCAAAGCGGTTGTTCCGGCGACCGGCCGCGACCGTAGGTCTCCAGCAGCGCCTGGGCTTCGATCGGGTCGCCGAGCGGGGTGCCGGTGCCGTGCGCCTCCATCAGGACCGGCCTCGCCAGATTGCCCTCCGACAGCAGCAGCACATCGTCGAGAACCTGCGGAGGCAGCTCCAGTTCCCG
>NZ_JBSFNC010000097.1:0-36870 GCF_053586895.1 Amycolatopsis sp. NPDC003731
CGCCCTCCCGGCGCACCCAGTCGATCGGACCCAACTTGCGGTCGACCTCCGCATACCGCCGCGGTCCAGAAGTTGAACCCGTGCGGCACCGCCGTGGCCGGGAAGTTGTTGCCGCGGGAGAAGTCGCCGCTGGAGTGCGTGCCGCGGGTCGTGCGGACGCAGTCGATCGCGTCGCGCGGCGGCTCGGGGCGCTCGGCGATCCGGACGTCGTCGAGCCAGCCGGTGATCTCCGCTGGGGCGTCGGTGCGCAGCACGATCCGGGCGATCCGGCGCCCGGCGAAGGCCCCCAGCGGGCGGCGGACGAGGTTCCACTGGTCGACCCACAGCGTCTTGTCGTCCACCGGGTCGAAGCCGGCGGTGGTGCCGTCGGCGAATTCGACGTCGAGGCTGACCCGGGTCGCGTGGTAGGCGGGGATCTCGCCGTCGGCCACCGGGAAGACCACATAGGACAGCTCGGTGCGCCCGGTGACGGGCGCGTCGAGTTCGAACAGGACGGCCCGCGGCCGGTCGCCGTAGCGCAGGGCCTGCAGGCCGGTGTAACCGACGCCGGTCTTGGCCGTGGGGGAGCGGTCCGGGCCGCCGCCGACGTGCAAGCCGGGGTCCACCGGCTGCGGGTCACCGGTTTCGAAGGAGGAGAAGAACACGGCGTCGGACATGCGCCCACCGTAACCGCCGCCGAACGGCGCAGCGTGCTGGACACTGCTGCCCGCGCCGGCGCGGGCAGCAGTGTCCGGATCAGGCGACGGCGGTGCCCTCCAGCTCGACCAGCTGGCCCGGGACGGCCAGCCGGCTCACCCCCAGCATCGTGGTGGCCGGAGCCACCCCGGCGGCGCCGAGCCGCGCCGCCAGCACGCCGTAGTGCGGAAACAGCCCGTCGACGTCGGTGGTGTAGACGGTGAGCCGGACCAGGTGCGCCAGGGACATGCCGGCCTCGGCGAGCACCGCCTCGAGGTTGTCCAGGCTCAGTGCGAGCTGGGCGGCGATGTCCCCCTCGTGCCGGGGCTTGCCCTCGGCGTCCATCGCCGTCTGCCCCGAGCAGTAGAGGGTGCGGGTCTGCCCCGAGACGACCTCCCCCTGGTTGAAACCCAGATCCAGGGACCAGGTCACCGGGTTGACCGCCGTTCGTTCCAGTGCCACTTCAGCTCCGTTCGTCGCGAGTACGGCGTGGAGCTTTCCGGGCAATCACGACATCCTGTGTCGGGTATTCGCTACGGTTCTCCGGGTGCGTGCCGATCGCCTGGTCTCGCTGGTGCTGTTGCTGCGGCAACGCGGCCGGCTGACCGCGGACGTGCTGGCCCGCGAGCTCGAGGTGTCCACGCGCACGGTGCTGCGTGACATCGACGCGCTGTCCGCGGCGGGTGTCCCGGTGTACGCCGAACGCGGCCGCCACGGCGGGTTCGCGCTGCTGCCGGGCTTCCGGACCGAACTCACCGGGCTCAACCACGACGAAGCCCTGGCCCTGCTGACCACCGGGCGGGCGTTCGGCCTCGGCCCGGCGCTGGCCTCGGCGCTGCGGAAGGTGGCCGACGCGCTGCCCCCGGCCCAGGTGGCCACGGCCGAGCGGTTCCTCGTCGAACCCGAGACCGACCTGCTCTCCCGCCGTCCGGTCGCCGAGGAGGTCGACCACCCGGCGATGCTCGAAGTCCGCCGCGCGGTCCTCGTTGGACGACGGCTGCGCGTGCACTACGCGGCCACGGGCCAGGAACCGCGGTGGCGGACGGTGGACCCGATCGGGCTGGTCACCGTCCGCGACCGCGGCTACCTGCTGGCGACGCGGGCGGGCGCGGACCGGACGTACCGGCTGTCGCGGATCCGGGCCGCCGAGTCGCTGGCCGAACCGGCCGAGCGGCCGGGCGAGGTCGACCTGGACCGCGTGTGGCGGCAACGCTGCGCCGCCTTCCTGGCCGACGGGCACCTCACGACGCTGGTCCGGGTCCGCCCGGCCCGCCGGGAGGACCTGCTGGGCACCGCGGTGGCGGTCCGCGCGGAGGAACCCGCCGGCGACGGCTGGCTGCGGTTCGAGGCGACCTATCAGGACGCCTGGCACGCGGAGTGGGCGCTGTGGCAGCTGGGCGCGGACGCCGAAGCCCTGGAACCGCCGGCCCTCCGCGCCGCCCTGCACGCCCGGGCGATGGCGATCGCCGCCCGCTACACCGACGCCCCCGCCCCTGAACGTCGCGAATGACTCATTCGCGACGCCGGAGGTCCCGAATGAGTCATTCGCGGCACCAGTGGCGCCGGAAACGCGTGAAGGCCACCCCGATCACCCGGGATGGCCTTCACGCACCTACTGCTGAGCTACATCTTCGTGCACTGCCCGGCCACCGGGCCGCGTACCACGTTCGGCAGGTCGTGGTCCGTCGGCGCCGGGTTGTTCACCGCGCACGCCAGGGGGCCGCCGACCGTGCTCGACGTCAGCACCGGCCCGTGGTTGCCCGTCAGCGCCACCGGGCCGCCGATGTCGGTCAGCTCGATCGACACCGTCCCGGCGGCCCCGGTGATCGCCACCGGACCGGCCACCTTCGTGCGGTTCAGCACCACCTGAGCCGCCCCCGTCGCCGCCAGCGGGCCCTTGACCTGGCCGCCGCGGACGATCAGCGAAGCGCCGCCGCTCACCGTGACCGGACCCGACACCGTCGCGTTCTCCAGGCACACCGTCCCGCTCGAAACCGACAGCGGGCCCGACGAGGCACCCGTGATCGTCTTCGTGCACGCCGCGTCCGGCTTGCCCAGCAGCTCGAACTCGGCCAGCTGCGCCGGGGCGCCGGTGCTGGTCGCGGTCACCTCGAGCCGGTAGTGGGCGTAGTGCGCGGGGTTCGCCACCTTGAACGCGCGGGTCTGCTGGCGCCAGCTGAACGCCTGGTTCTCCTGCCGGTCGGCCACCGCCCACGTCTTGCCGTCGTAGGAACCCTTCAGCACCCAGCTCTTCGGGTCACCCGCACCGGTCTGGGACGTCAGCGTGTAGTTCGTGACGGCCTCGTCGGTCGAGTTCAGCTGGTACTGCACCGCACCGGTGACCGCCGCCTGCGTCCGCGAGGTGTTGTCCACCAGCGCAGCCGCGTTCGAACCGTCCGAAGTGGACAGCGTCCCCTTGCCGGGGCCGGTCTCGTCGTGCAGCGGCGCCGGCGCGGGGTCGCCCGTGGTGATCGACTTCGGCGCGTCGTTCGGGCCGGCGCCCCACGACGACGGGTTCGGGCCCATGTCGAAGTCGATCTTCCCGCCGCGGGCGATCAGGTCGTGCGGCAGCGACGTCGAGGAGTACGCCTTGCCGTTGACCTTCACACCCTGGACGTAGACGTTCTTCGCGCTGTTCTTCGGCGCGTTGATCACCAGGTCCTTGCCGCCGGCCAGGTGGATCGTCGCCTTCTTGAACAGCGGCGACCCGATCGCGTAGTCCGGGCTGCCCATCTGCAGCGGGTAGAAGCCCAGCGCGCTGAACGTCCACCACGCCGACTGCTCGCCGTTGTCCTCGTCACCCGCGTAGCCCTGGCCGATCTCGCTGCCGGTGTAGAGCCGCGAGAGCGCCTCGCGGACCTTCGCCTGCGTCTTGGCCGGCTGGCCCGCGTAGTCGTACATGTAGAGCGTGTGGTGCGAGGCCTGGTTGGAGTGGCCGAGCTGGCCCATCCGCACGTCGCGGGCCTCCCGCATCTCGTGGATCACCCCACCGTAGGAGCCCGGGAAGTTCGCGGTCTCCTGGTCGGCGAAGAACGCGTCCAGCTTCTTCGCCAGGCCCGCCTTGCCGCCGTAGAGGTTCGCCAGGCCCTGACCGTCCTGCGGCACGGAGAACGCCATGCCCCAGCCGTTGGTCTCGGTGTAGTCGATGCCCCACACCCGCGGGTCGTAGTCCTGCGGCGAGCGGCTGAACTTGCCCTGCGCGTCGCGGCCCTGGAAGAACCCGACGCTCGGGTCGAACAGGTTCACGTACTGCTGCGCGCGGCTGCTGAAGTACTCGTAGTTGGCCAGGTACTCCTGCTTGCGCGGGTCGCTCGCCGGGGCTTCGTCGTAGAGCTTCTTCGACAGGTTCGCGATGCCGTAGTCGTTGACGTAGCCCTCGATCGACCACGAGAACCCGTGGTCGGCGGTGTTGGGCGAGTAGCCGAGGAAGATGCCCTCGTCGATGCCCTTGCGGCCGACCGCGTTGTTCGGCGGGGTCACCGTCGCGTTCTTCAGCGCCGCGTCGTAGGACGCCTTGACGTCGAAGTTGCGGACGCCCTTGAGGTAGGCGTCGGCGAACGCGACGTCCGAGCTGGTGCCGGTCATCAGGTCGGCGTAGCCCGGCGAGGACCACCGCGAGATCCAGCCGCCGTCGCGGTACTGCTGCACGAACCCGTCGACCATCTTCCCGGCCATCTCCGGCGTGAGCAGCGAGTACGCCGGCCAGGTCGTGCGGTAGGTGTCCCAGAACCCGTTGTTGACGTACGTCTGGCCGTCGACGATCTTCGCGCCGGTCTGCGTCGGGGTGTCCGCGCCTGCCTTCGGGGAGACGAAGCTCGCGTACTGGTAGACCGGCTTCTCCGTCGTGCCGGTGTTCTCGAACGCGGAGTTCGGGTAGAGGAACAGCCGGTACAGGTTCGAGTACAGCGTCGTGAGCTGGTCCTTCGACGCGCCCTCGACCTCGATCACCTTCAGCTGGTCGTCCCACAGCCGCTGCGCGGCGTCGCGGACGGAGTCGAAGGTCGCGGCCGGGGCGATCTCCTGCGCCAGGTTCTTCTTCGCCTGGTCCACGCTGATCAGCGACGTCGCGATCCGCATGGTCACCGTCTTGTCGGCCCCGGCGGCGAACCGCAGGTACCCGGTGACGTTGTCGCGGCCCTGGCCGGTGATCTTCCCGCCCGCGGTGACCGGCTTGTCGAAGGTGGCGTAGACGAACATCCGGCCCGCCCCGGCCGACAGGCCGCTCTTGACGTCGGTGTAGCCCGACAGCGTGCCGTTCGCGGTGTCGAGGGTCAGCCCGCCCTGGTTCTTGTAGTTGTCGAAGATCAGGCTGGAGTCGCTGCCCGGGAAGGAGAACCGGAACACCGCCGCGTGGTCGGTGGGGGCGATCTCGGTCTTGATCCCGTTCTCGAACTGCACGCCGTAGTAGTGCGCGCGCGCCGTTTCGTTGTCGTGCTTGAACGGCAGTGCCCGTGCGTCGCGGTTGGCGTCCGGGACGCCGGTGGCCGCGGACGGCATCACCTGGAAGGTCTGCCGGTCGCCCATCCACGGGCTCGGCTCGTGGCTGACGGCGAAGGCCTGCAGTTCCGGCAGGTTCTGCTCGTTGTTCTGGCTGTGGTAGTTGTACATCCACCGGACGTCGCCGTTGTCGGCGTTGGCGTCGGTGACCGGAGTCCAGAAGTTGAACCCGTGCGGCACCGCCGTGGCGGGGAAGTTGTTGCCGCGGGAGAAGCTGCCGTTGGCCATCGTGCCGCGCGTGGTGAGCACGTTGTCACTCGGGCGGGTGCTGGCCGGCGGGGTCGGCATCGCCGAGATCTTCACGTCGTCGAGCCAGCCCTGCAGCGAGCCGGGACCGTCGGGGTTGTCGAAGCCGACCAGGATCCGGTCGATCGTCTTGCCCTTGGCCACCGTGCCGATCGCCGAACGGACCAGGTTCCACTGATTGGTGTAGAGGACCTTGCTCCGGCCCTGGCCTTCCGGTGTCAGCGGGAAGCCGTACTGGTCGGTGGCGCCCAGGTCGCGCAGGCGGGTGCCGTCGGTGAAGACCAGGTCGATCGCCACGTTCGTGCTCTGGTACTTCAGGTCGCCGGTGATGAACTGCGGCTGCACCTTGTAGGACAGCTCGGTCGAGGGCACGACGGGGACGTCGACGTCGAAGACCTTGTTGTAGGAGAAGCCGTGGGCCTCGGTCTGGCTGCCGGAGTAGCGGAACGCCTTGAGCCCGGTGAAGCCGACCCGGTTCTTGTTCGTGTAGCCGCTGGTCGGGCCCGCGTCGGTGAAGGTGCGCATGTTCGGCAGCGGCGGCGGGGCCGGCTCGTCGTTGGCCAGCAGCAGCTCCGACAGCTGCAGGATCGGGCCGCCGTTGTTGCGGGTGATGGCCAGCCGGAAGTACTTGTACGCCGGGGTCGGCGCGGCCAGCTTGTAGTCCTTCTGCTGGAACCGTTCGGTGAAGGCCTGATCGGCCTGCTTGTCCAGGTCGGTCCACGAGCCGGCGTCGTCGGAGCCCTGGAGGGTCCAGTCCTTGGGGTCGCGCTCGGCGAAGTCGTTGGCCGAGGAGATCGCGTAGTGCGTGATCGACGTCGGCTCCGACAGCGTGATCTGCGCCGAGGCCGTCGGGTCCCAGGACAGCCACTTGGTGTCGGTGGTGCCGTCGACGAGGTTGGCGACGACCTCGCCGCCGCCAGTGTTCTCGCTGGTGGCGCTGGTTTCGGTCACCTTGCCGCGGATGTCACCGGGGATCGCGGTGCCGTTCGCGCCGTTGATCCCGGACGCGCGCGGCTTGCCCGCCGCGTCGGTGTCGACGGTGTCGGTCCACGTCGGCTGGACGTCACCGGGCTCGAAGGAGGAAGAAAAATCGGCGGGGAGGGCGTCTTCGGCGGCGGACGAGGCCGCGGGGAGGGCGACCAGGCCGGCGGCGACCACGGCGGCGGTCACCAGGAAAGCGACCGGCGGTCTGGCGCTTCGGGGCATCGTTGCTCCAAGCTCGGAGGGCGGATTCAGCAGCGCCGCGCAGGCGGGGACCGGCGGCGCCAACGAAGGGAAACGCGCGGGTGACATCGATGTCAAGACCGCTCGCCAAACCTGACCGGAATCAGACAACGCGGAAAACGGGGGCCCGATGAGAACGTTCCGGATCTTCACCGCGATCGCCACCTTGGCGCTCGCCACCACCACATTCACCCCGGCCACCGCCACCGCGGCGACCGGATCGACCGTCCGGCCGGTGACCTCCTGCGCCGGCCTGGTCCACGGCTTCGCCCTCCCGGGCGCACCCACCCACGTCACCTCGGCGGCCGTCGTCGCGGCCACCGCGACCGACCCCGAATACTGCGGCGTGCAGGGCTACGTCGAACCCGCCGTCCGGTTCGAGCTGCGCCTGCCCACCAAGACCTACGCCGGGCGCTACCTGCAGTACGGCTGCGGCGGCTTCTGCGGTGTGGTCAACCCGCCCGCCTTCGCCGACTGCGGCCTGCCGCATGGCGGCGACGTCGCGGTCGCGGCCACCGACGACGGCCACGTCGGCACCACCCCCGCCATCGTCGACGACGGCCGCTGGGGCGCGAACGACCAGGCCGCGCGCAACGACTTCGAGTTCCGCGCACCCCACGTCGTCTCCCGCGCCTCGAAGGCGATCATCCAGGCCTTCTACGGCGCCCCGCCGCGCAAGTCCTATTTCAGCGGCTGCTCCGACGGCGGCCGCGAAGGCCTCCTGCTCGCCCAGCGCTACCCGGCCGACTTCGACGGGATCGACGCCGGCGCGCCCGCGAACCTCTGGGGCCCGCTGCTCGGGGTGTACCAGACCTGGCTCGCCCGGGTGAACAGCGCCGCCGACGGCAGCCCGATCCTCACCGCCGCCAAGCTGTCCGCCCTGCACAACGCCGTCCTGGCCGTCTGCGACCGCCTCGACGGGCTCGCCGACGGCCAGCTCGACGACCCGCGTGCCTGCCGCTTCGACCCGGCCGCGCTGACCTGCGCCGGCGCCGACACGCCGTCCTGCCTCACCCCGGCCCAGGTCCGGGTCGTCCGCAAGCTGTACTCGCCGCCCGTCGACGAGCGCGGCACGCTGCTCTACCCCGGCGGCCAGCTGCCCGGGTCCGAGCTGTCGTGGGCCGGGTGGATCATCGCCACCCCCGAGACCGGCGGTTTCTCCTTCGCCCGCAACCTCGCCGACAACTACCTGCGCTACCTCGGCTACCCGATCGGCGCACCGGCGTCGACCGTCGACACCTTCGCCTTCACCCGGCGCGAATTCGACCGGCTCACCCCGGTCGGCGTCCGCTACGACGCCATGAGCCTCGACCTTTCGGCGTTCCAGCGGCGCGGCGGCAAGCTGCTGCTCTGGCACGGCTGGAACGACGAAGCCATCCCGCCCGCCGGCACCCTCGACTACTACCAGCGGCTCACCCACGGCCATCCGCAGGACTGGGCGCGGCTGTTCATGGTCCCGTCGCTCTACCACTGCGGCGGCGGCACCACGCTCACCGAATTCGACCCGCTCAAGCAGCTGGTCGCCTGGGTCGAGCGGGGCACGACGCCGACGGTGGTCACCGCGACCGGCCGCGACGCCGCCGGCACGGTGACCCGGACCCGGCCGGTGTTCGCCTACCCGCAACGCGCGGTCTACGACGGCACCGGCAGCATCGACGACGCCGCCAACTTCCGGCCCGCACCGCCGGCCGCGCCGGTCCGGGACGTCGTCCACTGGGCCGGGGAGAAGCTGTACGCGATCCCCGGGCCGGTCGCGCCGTAAAACTCCTCTCGCGGGTTCCGGCGTCGTCGCTAGGGTCACGACCATGACGACGCCGGAACCCGCCGACCGCGTACTCGCCCGCGCCTCCCTCGCCGAGGGCAGCCCGACCGCCTGGTTCGACCGGCTCTACACCGCCGCCGCCCGCGGCGAGGCCGAGGTCCCGTGGACCCGCGGCACCCCGAACGCCGACCTGGCCGCCTGGGTCCGCCCCGGCGAGGGCCGCCGCGCCCTGGTGGTGGGCAGTGCCCTCGGCGACGACGCCGAGCTGCTGTCCGCGGCCGGCTGGGCCGTCACCGCCTTCGACGTCGCCCCGGCCGCGGTCGACGCCGCCCGCGCCCGCTTCCCGGAGTCTCGAGCGGACTACGTCGTGGCCGACCTGCTGCACCCGCCGGGGGAGTGGCGCCGCGCGTTCGACCTGGTCGTGGAGATCATCAACATCCAGGCCATGCCCCGCGACTTCCGGCCCGCCGCGGTGACGTCCCTGGCCGGCTTCCTCGCCCCGGGCGGCACGCTCCTGGTCAGCGAGGTCGCCGAGGAGAGCACGGACGCCGAAACGTGGGAAGGCCCGCCGTGGCCGTTCAGCCGGACGGAGATCGAATCCATCGCCCAGGACGGCGTCCGGCTGGTCAGCCTGGACACCATCCGCGAAGGCACCCGCTACTGGGCCACCTTCACCCGCTAGCCCGGCGCTGCCCGCCAACGCCACCGACCCGGCCCGCTCGGCTTCTCCGCCGCGGGCCGCGCCCACGCCCTTCAGCCGCCGGCCGGCCTACCGCGCGGCCTGGCCGGCGCCATTCCGGTGCCGCCCGGGCGTGGTCCCCACCACGGCCGTGAACGCCGCGATGAAGTGGCTCGGGTTCGCCCACCCGCACGCCCGCGCGGTGGCGGCCGTGTCGTGGCCGTCGGCCAGCAGGATCAGCGCGTGGCCGATCCGCACCTGGGTGCGCCACTCGTAGAACGTCATCCCGAGCTCGTCGCGGAACAACCGGCTCAGCGTGCGGGCGCTCGCCCCGATCCGCTGCCCGAGCTCCGCCAGCGGCGTGGCGTCCCCCGGCTCGTCGTACAGCCGCCGCGCGATCGCCCGCAACCGGTCGTCGCGCGGCTCGGGCAGGTGCAGCGGCTGCTCCGGTGCTTCGCGCAGCTCGTCGACCAGGACCCGGCGCAGCCGGGCACTCGCCGCCCGGTCGTACTCGCGCGGGCCGGTCAACGCGAGCAGCACCTCGCGGGCCAGACCCGACGCCGTGAACACCACCGGCCGCTGCGGGACGAGCCGGGCCAGCGACGCCGGCAGAAACACGATCCGCATGTCGGTGTGGCCGTGCGCGCGGTGCCGGTGGACGAACCCCGCCGGCGTCCAGGCCACCCGGTTGGCCGGCACGATCGACGTCCCCCGCTCGGTGTGCACCGACAGCACACCCCGGGCCGCGTACACCAGGTGCCCCCGGTCGTGGACGTCCGCCGCGCTGGTGCCGCCCGGCGGCCACCGGTGCGCCCCGCCCGAGGGCCAGATCCGCGACTCCGGGACGACTTGGCGGGCGATGGGCACAGCTTGGCATTCTACCGGTGGTCGGCCACCGGCCCCGCGGGTGAAAGTCGGATCCATGAACACGATGCGAGCGGCGGTTTGTGTCCGGGCCGGCGGCCCGGAGGTCCTGGAAGTGCGGGAGCTGCCCGTCCCGGCGGTGCGGGAGGGCTGGAGCCTGGTGCGGGTCATGGGCACCGGCCTCAATCGGTCGGAGCTGCGGACCCGGCAGGGACACTCCCCGGACGTCGTCTTCCCCCGCGTGCTCGGCATCGAATGCGTCGGTACCGTCGCCGCCTCGACCGACCCGCGGCTGCCCGAAGGCACCACGGTCGCGGCGATGATGGGGGAGATGGGCCGCGCCTTCGACGGCGGCTACGCCGAATACGCCCTGCTGCCCAACCCGCTGCTGATGCCGGTCACCACCACCCTGCCCTGGGACGTCCTCGCGGCGCTGCCCGAGACCTACCTGACCGCCCAGGGCGCCCTCGACGCGCTCGGCATCGGCCCGGACAGCACCGGACGGCTGCTCATCCGCGGCGGCACCTCCTCGGTCGGCCTGGCCGCCGCCGCGATCGCGGCCGGACACGGCCTGGAGGTCGCCGCCACCACCCGCCGCCCGGACAAGGCCGGCGCGCTGACCGGGCACGTCCTCATCGACGACGGCGGCCCGCTGACCGGCCTGCCGGCGCTGTGGCCCGAAGGCCCGGACTGGGTGCTCGACCTCGTCGGCGCCCGCACGGCGGTGGACTCGCTGCGCCTGGTCCGCCGCGGCGGCACGGTGTGCGTGGCCGGCTCGCTCAGCGGCTGGCTCGTCCCGGACTTCGAGCCGATCGCGAAGATCCCGTCCGGCACCAAGCTGACGGCCTTCCACAGCGGCACCCTCACCGGCAGCACCGCCCTGCTGCAGCGGATCGTCACCGAAGTCGAAGCCGGCACGTACCGGCCGCACATCGACCGGGTCTTCCCACTGGAGGACATCGCCGCCGCCCACCGCTACATGGAAGACGACCGCGCGGCCGGAAAACTCGTCGTCGTGCCCTGAACGAGTGACCTAGGCTCGGTGATCATGCCCACCCAGTCACTGCAGATCCCCACCGCCGACGGCCAGGCCGACGCCTTCGCCGCGTACCCCGGCGACGGCGAACGCCACCCCGGCGTGCTGATGTACCCGGACGGCTTCGGCATCCGGCCCGTCCTGCGCGAGATGGCGCAAGAACTGGCCGGCCACGGGTATTACGTGCTCGTCCCCAACCCCTTCTACCGGCACGGCCCGACACCGGTGATCGACCTGCCCGAGTACATCGGCGCCGAAGCCCGGCCCGCGGTCTTCGCCCGGCTGATGCCCATGATCGAGGCGCACACCACCGACCGGATCCTGCGTGACGCCGACGCCTTCCTGGAGTTCCTCACCGCCCGGCCCGAGGTCGCCCCCGGCCCGGTCGCGACGACCGGCTACTGCATCGGTGGCCTCCTCGCGACGCACACCGCCGCGGCCCACCCCGGCCGGGTGGCCGCCCTCGCCGGATTCCACGCCCCGGTGGGCGCCGCCGGGCCCGACAACCTGCGCCGGATCACCGCCCGGGTCCACTTCGGCCACGCCGGAACCGACCTGACGCCCGAGGGTCTCGACGAGCTCAACAAGACGCTGGACGCCGCGGGACTCGAGTACACCTCCGAAATCTACCCCGGAACCGTCCACGGCTTCACCATGTCCGACACCGACTCCTTCGACCCCGCCGCCCTCGAACGGCATTGGGACAGCCTGCTGGCGCTGCTCGGCCGGGCCCTCTAGCAGTTCTCGAGGAACCGGGCCAGGACGCGGGTGCCGAAGTGCAGGCCCGCCACCGGCACCCGCTCGTCCACCCCGTGCGCCATCGCCCGGTACGGGAACCCCTTGGGCAGCCACAGCGGCGCGAAGCCGTAGCAGTCGATCCCCAGCTGCGCGAACGCCTTCGCGTCCGTCCCGCCGCCCAGGCAGTACGGCACCACCACCGCCTCGGGATCCTCCGCCTGCAACGCAGCCGCCATCGCGGTGAACCACGGCGAGTCCACCGGCGCCTGGACCGGCGGCTGGTGCGCCACGAACTCCCGCGTCACACCCGCGCCGAGCAGGTCGTCCAGCGCGGCGAACAACGCCTCCTCGGTCCCGGGCAGCACCCGGACGTCGACCTGCGCGGTCGCCGTCGAGGGGATCACGTTCACCTTGTACCCCGCGTCCAGCATCGTCGGGGTCGTGCTGTTGCGGACCGTCGGCACCACCAGCGAGCCGGCCGGCCCCAACGCGGCCACCGCCGCGTCCACACCCTCCGGAGTGGACAGGTCCACCGGGACGCCCAGCGCCGCGCCGGTCCGCTCCAGGAACGCCCGCACCGCCGGGGTCAGCGACACCGGCCACTCGTGCGCCGCGATCCGGTGCAACGCCCCCACCAACCGGGTGACGGCGTTCTCGTCGTTCGGGCGCGAACCGTGGCCGGCCCGGCCCCGGGCGGTCAGCCGGAGGTGCGCCGTCCCGCGCTCGGCCGTCCCGACCGGGTACAGGTGCACGTCCCGGCCGTCGGCCGCGGGCACGTGGTAGGTGTAGCCGCCCGACTCGCTGATCGCCGCCGCACAGCCCTCGAACAGCTCGGGATGGCGGGCGACCAGCCAGTGCGCGCCCCACTCGCCGCGGTCCTCCTCGTCGGCGACGAACGCCAGCACCAGCTCGCGCCGCGGCCGCGCCCCGCCGGCCAGCGCGGCCAGGACCATCGCGACGAAGTCCTTCATGTCGGTCGCGCCGCGGCCCCACAGGTACCCGTCGCGCACCTCGCCGGCGAACGGCGGCACCGACCAGTCCGCCGCGTCCGCCGGGACGACGTCCAGGTGCCCCTGCACCAGCAGCGCCGGCAGCGCCGGATCGGTGCCCGGCACCCGCGCGATCACGCTCGCCCGGCCCGGCGCGGCCTCCAGGATCCGCGAGGGGATGCCCAGGCCGTCCAGGAACGCGGCCACGTACTCCGCCGCCGGCCGCTCGGGCTCGGCGTCGTTGTTGCCGCGGTTGGTCGTGTCGAACCGGATCAGGTCCGCGCACAGCTCGACAGCGTCGGCCCGGTCAGCCATAGATGCCCTGCACCGCCCCCGCCGCGATCGCCGTGACGACCTTGAAGCACTTCATCGCCTCGGTCATGGCCGGCGCGTCGAACCCGACCCGCCGGGTGCCGATCTGCTCCACCGTCGGGATCACCGCCGTCGCCTGCGCCAGGTGGCTCGCGTCGAACTCCACCTCGATCCGGTGCGGGCCGGTCCGCCGCTCTTCCCGGCCCGCGCGGGCCATGGCGTCGGCCGCCGCACCGGTCAGCAGCTCCGCGGTGCGCGCCGGCGGCAGGCAGATCGCCGCGTACCGGCTCACGCACTCCTTCACCTGGACCAGCTCCGCCTCCGGAGCGTAATCACGGGCGTCGTCGCACGTTTTGTCGTCACCCGAAACGAGCAGGACAGGGACGCCGTACTCCGCGGCCACGCCCGCGTTCAGCCGGCCCTCGCTCGCCGGGACGTCGTCCAGCCACACCCCGGTGATCTGGTTCTCCAGGTAGGTGTGGGAAAGCACCCCGTCGAAGCCCGCGCCGGCGTGGTAGCCGAGGAACACCACACCGTCCACACCGGAATCGATGCCCTGCATCATCGACAGCGGCTTGTGCCGCCCGGTGAGCATCCGCGCCCGCGGGTCCAGGTCCTCCAGCAGCAGGTTCCGTTGCGAGGAATGGGCTTCGTTGACCAGCACGTCACTCGCCCCGGCCTCGTACAGCCCGGCCAGCGCGGCGTTGACGTCGCCGGTGAACAGCCGCCGGAAGCGGTCCCACTGCGGCGACCCGGGCACGACGTCGTCGGTCCAGGTGACGCCGGTGGCGCCCTCCATGTCCGCCGAGATCAGGATGCGCATGCCGGGCACTCTAACCAGCGCGCCCGGGCCCCGGACGCGAATCACCCACATCGCCGAATGTCACTCAGCGTGACGACCGGGGGGTCGATAACGATCGGGCACCTGCCGGGGCGGCAACATATTGCGCGGTTGTCCCGATATGTGGTTACTTCTCGTCCTTGGGGAGGCTCACAAGCGAACGATGGGGTGGTTTTCGGTGCAGTTCCAACACAGAGCCGGGCGTTTCGCCCGGGTGGGCGCGGTCGTCGCGGCCGCCACGCTGGCAGCGATCCCGCTCGCCGTCCCCGCTCAGGCCCAGCAGGCCAAGGTGCTGCGGGTCGCGCTCACCACCGGCATCGACCACCTCAACCCGTTCACCGCGGCGCTCTCGGCGTCCACGCAGATCGGCCGGTTCACCTTCGAGTTCCTGACCATCCCGAACGCGGAGAAGGCCGAAGCCTCGCCCGCGCTCGCCGAGTCGTGGACCCCGTCCCCGGACAAGCTGACCTGGACCTTCAAGATCCGCAGCGGCGTCAAGTGGAGCGACGGGCAGCCGGTGACCGCCAAGGACGCGGCCTTCACCTTCAACCGGATGCTCACCGACGAGAACGCCCGCACCGCCAACGGCAACTACGTGGCCAACTTCGAGACGGTCACCGCGCCCGACGACACCACGCTCGTCATCAAGACCAAGGCCGTCCAGGTCAACATGAACCTGCTCGACGTGCCGATCGTGCCCCAGCACATCTGGGAACCGATCAAGGACCTCAAGGACCCCTCGACCGACACCCTCGCCGTCGCCGGTGTCTCCGACGGCCCCTACCAGCTCACCGAGTACAAGCCGAACGAGTACGTCAAGTTCAAGGCCAACAAGGACTACTGGCGCGGCGCCCCCAAGGTCGACGAACTGCAACTGCTGGTGTTCAAGGACACCGAAGCCGCGGTCAACGCGCTCAAGCAGGGCGAAGTCGACGTCATCAACCGGCTCAACCCCAACCAGTTCGCCGCGCTGCAGGGCCAGCAGGGCATCACCACCAACGCCGCGCCCGGGCGCCGCTACGACGAGCTGTCGATCAATTTCGGCGTCACCGACAACGCCAACAACCCCATCGGGGACGGCAACCCGGTCCTCAAGGACCTCAACGTCCGCAAGGCCATCACCCAGGCGGTGGACACCCAGGCCATCGTCGACAAGGTCCTCAACGGGCTCGGCCAGGTCGGCGGCGGCGTCGTACCCGCCATCTACGCCGACTACCACTGGGACCCCAGCGCCGCCGAGAAGGTCAAGTTCGACCTCGCCGCCGCCAACACGACCCTCGACCAGGCCGGCTACCCGAAGGGGCCCGACGGCGTCCGCACCGCCCCCGGCGGCGCCAAGCTGGAACTGCGCCTGACCGGCCACGCCAACCGCAGCTACGACCAGGGCGTCGCCCAGTACGTCACCGGCTGGCTCAAGGACATCGGCATCACCGTCAAGCAGGACCTCGTCTCCGACGACGAACTGTCCGATCGCACCCAGGCCGGCAAGTACGACCTGGCCATCGGCGGCTACGGCACCAACCCCGACCCGGACTACGCCCTCTCGCTGCACACCTGCAGCGCGCGACCCGCCCCCGACGGCAAGGGCGGCAGCACCGACACCTTCTTCTGCGACGCCGCCTACGACGAGCTCTACAAGAAGCAGCTCACCGAAACCGACGACGTCAAGCGCGCCGAGTACGTCAAGCAGGCCCAGGCCCGGCTCTACAGTCAGTTCCCGACGATCGTGCTCGACTACCAGAACGCGCTCGAGGCCTACCGCTCCGACAAGTTCGCCGGCTTCACCACGCAGCCGCAGCCCAAGGGCGCCATCCTCGAGCAGACCGGCTACTGGGGCGTCTACGGCGCCACCCCGGCCGGCACCACCGACGCCGCGAGCAGCAGCTCCGGTAACACCGTGTTGTGGATCGTCGTCGGCGCGGTCGTCGTGGTCGTCCTGGTCGGCGGCGGCATCGTGCTCAGCCGCCGCGGCAAGACCGCAGAGGACCGCGAGTAAGACATGACCACCCCCGACCAGGCCGCGGTGCTCGTCGACCCCGACGAGCACCGCGGCGGGACCGGCACGGCCCGGTTCGTGCTCACGAAGATCGCCGAAGCCCTGATCAGCATCGTGCTGGTGATCGTGCTGTTCTTCTTCCTCTTCCGGATGCTGCCCGGTGACCCGGTCGCGGCGATGACCCGCGACCACCCCACCAGCCCGCAGCAGATCGCCGACCTGCGCGAGAAGATGGGCGTCGACAAGCCCGTCCTCGTCCAGTTCGGGAACTACTTCTGGAACCTGCTGCACGGTGACCTCGGCGAGTCCCGGCTGCTCAACAACGGCCGCCCGGTCGCCGACATGATCGGCGAACGGCTCTGGCCGACCATCCTGCTCGTCGGCAGCGCCACCCTGCTCGCCGTCGTCCTCGGGCTCTGGCTGGGCATCCGCGCCGCCTGGCGCCGCGACAGCTTCTTCGACCGCACCCAGACCGGCATCGCGCTGACCCTGTGGTCGGTCCCGCAGTTCTGGCTCGGCCTGATGCTGCTCGTGGTGACCAACGGGCTGTTCCCCAGCCGCGGCATGCACTCCCCGGACGCCGCCCCCGACGTCCTCTCCCAGACCCTCGACGTCCTGCACCACCTGGTGCTGCCGTGCGTGACGCTGCTGGCGGTGTTCTACGCCCAGTACATGCTGATCATGCGGTCGTCGCTCCTGGGGGAGATGAACGCCGACTACCTCACCACCGCCCGCGCCAAGGGCCTGCGCGACGACCTCGTCCGCCGCCGCCACGCCGTCCCCAACGCCCTGCTGCCCACCACCACGCTGGTGTTCATGCAGTTCGGCTCGGTGCTGGCCGGCGCGGTCACCGTCGAAGCCGTCTTCAGCTGGCCGGGCCTGGGCCAGCTCACCTACGACGCCCTGCACGGCCCCGACCTGCCGGTGCTGCAAGGCGTGTTCACGGTCCTGGCGGGCTCGGTCGTGCTGATGAACCTGCTCGCGGAACTGCTCTACCGCGTGCTCGACCCGAGGGTGCGTACCTCATGACCACCGCCGAGACACCCCGGCAGATCGCCTGGAACCGCCGTCGCGCGTCACTGACCAGGACCTGGCGCGAGTTCGCCGCCCAGCGCGCCGCGCTCATCGGGCTCGTCCTGCTCGGCGCCACCGTCGTCGTCGCGCTCCTGCTGCCGCTGATCAGCGACGAGACCGGCCTCGACGTCACCAAGGCCACCGGACAGCCACTGTCCCCGCCGAACGCCGACTTCTGGCTCGGCACCGACAACTTCGGCCGGTCCGTGCTGCTCATGACCGTCTGGGGCACCCGGATCTCCCTGCTCGTCGGCTTCTCCGCGGCCCTGCTGTCGGTGGTCATCGGCACCCTGATCGGCATCACCGCCGCCCACTTCGGCGGCTGGGTGTCGGCGACCCTGCTGCGGTTCACCGACTTCTTCCTGGTCCTGCCCTCGCTGATCCTCGCCATCGCGCTCTCGGCGGTGCTGCCCAAGGGCGTCGGCACGATCATCATCGCCATCGGCCTCACCGCCTGGCCCAGCACCGCCCGGCTGGTCCGCGCCCAGACGCTGACCATCGAAAGCCGCCCCTACATCGAGCGGGCCCACGCCCTCGGCGGCGGCCACCTGCACATCATCGGCCGGCACGTGCTGCCCGGTGTGATGCCGCTGGTGCTGGCCAACACGACCCTGGTCGTCGGCAACGCCGTCATCGCCGACGCGACCCTGTCGTTCCTCGGCGTCGGCGACCCCAACTCCATCACCTGGGGCCTGGTGCTGGAGAACGCGCTCAACAACGGCGCCATCAGCCGCGGCGCCTGGTGGAACGTGCTCCCGCCGGGCATCGCCATCGTCCTCGTCGTCCTCTTCTTCACCCTGGTCGGCCGGGGCCTGGAGACCGTGTTCAACCCGAGGTTGAAGAAGTGACCACCCCGCTGCTGCAGCTCACCGGCCTCACCGTCACCTACGCGGTGGGGGACACCGACGTCCCCGCCGTCCGCGGCGTCGACCTCACCCTCGACCCCGGCGGCACCCTCGGCATCGCCGGCGAATCCGGCTCGGGCAAGTCCACCGTCGCGATGAGCGTGCTGCGCCTGCTGCCGCGCACGGCGAAGATCACCGGCGAGATCCTCCTCGACGGCGAAGACGTCACCACCATGAAGTGGGGACGGCTGCGCGCGGTCCGCTGGGCCGGGGCTTCGGTGGTGTTCCAGGGCGCCATGCACGCCCTCAACCCGGTCCGCAAGATCGGCGAGCAGATCGCCGAACCGATCCGGCTGCACCCGCCGTCCGGCACGACCCTCACCGACACCGAGGTCGACGCCCGCGTCGCCGAGCTGCTCACCCAGGTCGACCTGCCACCGAGCCGGGCCGGCGCCTACCCGCACGAACTGTCCGGCGGGCAGAAGCAGCGCGTCATGATCGCCATGGCGCTGGCCTGCTCGCCCCGGCTGATCATCGCCGACGAGCCGACCACCGCCCTCGACGTCATCGTCCAGGCCCAGGTCCTCGCGCTGCTGTCCCGGCTGGTCGCCGAACAGCGGATCGGGCTGATCATGATCAGCCACGACCTGTCCGTGCTCGCCGCCACCTGCGAACGCATCGCCGTCATGTACGACGGGCAGATCGTCGAAGAAGGCCCCGGCGCCGAGGTGATGAGTTCACCTCGGCACGACCACACGCGGGCGCTCGCCGCGGCGTTCCCGACCGTCGGCGACCCGGTGTCGCGCTTCGCCCCCGCCACCAGCACCCCGCTGCCGCCGGAACCCGCCGACCGGGTGACGGGCGAGCCGCTGCTGGCCGCGGAGAACCTGCGCGTGTCCTTCCGCGACCGCACCGGCAAGCGGATCGACGCCGTCGCCGGCGTCGACCTCACCGTGGCCCGCGACGAGATCGTCGCCCTGGTCGGCCAGTCCGGCTCCGGCAAGACGACGCTCGCCCGGACCCTGCTCGGCCTGCAGAAACCCGACTCCGGGGTGGTCCGCTACGCCGGGAACCCGGTGCCGGCCGGGGGAGCGGGCCTGAAGGCCTACCGCCGTCAGGTCCAGCTGGTCCTGCAGGACCCCACGAGCGCGCTCAACCCCAGCCACACGGTGTACGAGGCCGTCGCCGAAGGGCCGCGGGTCCACCGGCTGAGCGACGAGCGCGCGGTCGTCCACCGCGCGCTGGAGGCGGCGGAGCTGCGACCGGCGGAGAAGTACGTCGACCGGCTCCCGCACCAGCTCTCCGGCGGCCAGCGCCAGCGCGTCGTCATCGCCGGCGCCCTGGCGCTGGAACCGGCGGTGGTGGTGGCCGACGAACCGGTCGCCTCGCTGGACGCGTCGGTGCGCGGCGAAATCCTCGGGCTGCTGCTGCGGCTGCGGCGCGAACTCGGCCTCGCTGCCCTGGTGATCACCCACGACCTGGGCCTGGCCTGGAACATCGCCGACCGCGTCGCCGTGATGTACCGCGGCGAGCTGGTCGAAACCGGCACCGTGGAGCAGGTCCTGCTCGACCCGCAGCACGAGTACACGAAGTCCCTGCTGGCCGCCCTGCCCGGCGGCACCGCCCAGCGTCGCACCGTCGAAACCTGACCAGGCGGCCCCCCACAGTGCCGCGAATGACTCATTCGAGACCTCCCACGTCCCGAATGAGTCATTCGCGACCTTCCGCCCGGCGCCGGTCCTGGCTGCGGCGGCCGGAAACCGGCACTGCGGGAACCGCACACGAGCGCGTTGTGTAATCTCCGAACGGAAATGGCGACCACCACCGACCCCGCACAGACGCCCTCGACCGGACTGGCCGAGCGGCTCCGCGTGCCCTCGCGATTCCCCTACCGCACGATCGCGATGGGCACCGTCGGCAGCACTCTGCTGATGATCGCCGCCCTCGGCGCCGGCGGCATCCTGATCAAGGACCCGGTGCTCGGCCACGGCCCGCTGTCGTGGGTCCGCTACGGCCACGGCCGGATGCTCGCCAACGCCGTCCTCTACACCGGCTTCGGCATGGTCGTGTGGGCGTGGGTCCGGCTCGGCCGCTACGTGCTGGCCGGCCGCATCGGCAGCCGGCCGATCCTGGTGGCCGCGGGGTGCTGGATGGCGCCGCTGCTGGTGTCGCCGCCGCTGTTCACCCGCGACGTCTTCTCCTACCTCGGCCAGGGCGCCCAGCTGCTCTACGGGCTCGACCCGTACGCCAACGGCCCGGCCGAGCTCGACGTGCTGCCGAACGTGGTGCAGAACGTCCACCCGCTGTGGCAGACCACCCCGGCCCCGTACGGGCCGCTGTTCCTGCTGATCTCCAAGGGCGTGGTCGCCACCACCGGCGACAACATGATCCTCGGCGTCATCCTCATGCGCGTCGTGCTGCTGGCCGGCCTGGCCGGGACGCTGTGGGCGCTCCCGCGGCTGGTCAAGCACCTCGGCGGCAAGCTCCCGGTCGCGCTGTGGCTCGCGGTGGCCAGCCCGATGATGGTGATCCACCTCTTCGGCGGCCCGCACAACGACCTGATGATGCTCGCGTTCCTCACCATCGGAGTCCTCGCCGCCCTGGAACGCAAGCACGTGCTCGCCGTCGTCCTGGTCACGATCGGCATGCTGATCAAGCCCACCGCGGCGATCGCGCTGCCGTTCATCGTCTGGATGTGGGCCAACCACCTCACGGGCGAGTCGAAGGTCCGCAACTTCCTGCGCGCCGGCGCGGCCTCGGTGGGCCTGTTCCTGCCGGTGTTCGTCGCGGGCACGTGGATCTCGCTGGGCTCGCTCAACCTGGGCTGGTGGTCGGGGTTGAAGGCCCCGCAGCTCATCGCGAACTGGCTGAACATCCCGACGGGCATCGGCGAGGTGTTCTACAACCTGGTTCACCTGATCGTCGACGTCCAGGTCTCGCCGTTCGTGACGGTCGCCCGCGCGGCCGGCATGCTCCTCCTGATCGCCTTCGGCATCCGCCAGTGGTGGCTCGCCCGCGGCGGCGGCACGGAGGCGGTGTACCGGGCCGGGATCTCGCTCCTGGCGGTGGCGATCCTCATGCCGCCGACGCTGCCGTGGTACCTGACCTGGGGTTTCGTGCTCCTGTCGGCGTTCAAGTGGCAGCCGCGGCACCTGGCGCTGGTGGTGGCGGTCTCGGTGTTCGTGACCCTGGTGTACTACCCGACGGGCGAGCAGGCCCTGTACGACTGGTGGTTCATCGTCGGAGTCGTCCTGGCCAGCCTGTACGCGGCGGCGTCCTTGCTGCGGCCGGACCCGCTGGGCATCATCGACGCCTGGCGCCGCCCGGAGAAGTTCCTCCGCGGCTGAACACGCATTCGTTGCCGGTGTCGCAGATGTTGATGTCCAGCTCCTTCGCCCGCGCACCTTGCTCATGTCCTGCTCCGGCACCTCCAGGATGTGCTCGCCGACGATCGGGCGGCCGACGATCGGTTTCGGGTCGCTCGTGGCGGCGTTCCGGCGTTCCTTGGCCTGGTTCGCCGGGGTGTCGCTGACGATGTCGCCGATCCGGTACTTGCTCGCGGTGGCACCGAGATAACCGTTCCGGCTGGATCATCCCCGCGGGCGCGGCCGTGCCGTCGCTGTCGCCGGGGATGGCGATCCGCGGCCCGGCGTGCGCGGCGCCCGCCCCGACGAGCCCGAAGGCGACGGTGATGAACCCGCCCGCCGCGACGTGGCCCAGCAACCGGCACAGGTCGACCTTGGTATCTTGCATCGTGCGCCCCTCGGTGGTCCGGAATGTGATGTCCGGCGACGCTAGGCCGAGCCGGCCCAGCCGCTCCACGAGTGGACCTCCGTGACCACCACCGCGTGCTCCGGAGGCCGCTCCGCGTACTGCGCGTACTTCGCCACCAGCCACGACACCGGCTCGGCACCCGGCGACAGCACCCGTGCGAGCCCGTCCGCCCGCACCCACCACAGCCGCGACCAATCCTCGTCGTAGCCGTCCGCCAGGAAACACACCGCCGGGTTCGCCTCGATGTTGCGCAGCCGCCGCAGCGCCACCGACGACTTCGGCTTGTGGTCCACCGCGAACACCACCACGTCACCCCGCACCGCGAACGTCACCGGCACCAGGTGCGGGACGCCCGAAGCCGACGCCGTCGCCAGCCGCGCCACCCGGGCCGCCGCGAAGCGCTCGCGGGCCTCCGACGGCGAGAGCTTCACGTCAGCGCCGGGGCGTCGAACGTCAACGTCCCCGAGTCCGCGTCCAGCGACACCGGCACCCCCAGCGGCAACGTCGGCGACGAGGCCACGTGCCCGAACCCGAACTCCTCCACGGTCGGCACCCCCAACGGCCCCAGCCGCTCCACCAGCAACGCACGCACCTCCGACGCCGGCCCGCACGCCGCCCACGAACCCAGCACGATCCCGCGCACCCCGGCGAACCAGCCACTGCGCAGCAGCTGCGTCAGCATCCGGTCCAGCCGGTACACGCTCTCCGTCACGTCCTCCAGCAACACGATCGCGTCCCGCGCCGAGCCGTGCTCCGGGGTGCCGATCCCCGCCGCCAGCAGGGACAGGTTGCCGCCCGTCAGCACGCCCGAGGCGCGGCCCGGCACCAGCGCCGACCCGCCGCGGACCACGCGGTTCAGCTCCGGCTCGAACAGCGACCGCCGCAGGTGCTCGACCGCGAAGTCGTCGAACAGCACGCTCGCCGGCATCGGCGAGAACAAAGTGGACAGTCCGAGGTGGACATCCACCGCCCGGTGCAGCGCCGTGATGTCCGACGACCCGGCCAGTACCTTCGGGCCCGCCGCCCGCAACGCCGGCCAGTCCACCAGGTCCAGCATCCGCTGCACGCCGTAGCCGCCCCGGGCCGCCAGCACGCACCGCACCCCGGGATCCAGCCACGCCTCGGTGAACTCCGCCGCCCGCTCCGCGTCCGAACCGGACAGGTACGGCGGCGAGCCCGGCGACGACCGCACGCACGGCCCGACCCGCACCTCGACGCCCCAGCCGCGCAACACCGGCAGCGCCTTCTCCAGCAGATCCGCCGGCACCGGCCCGGCCGGGGCCACCAGGGCGAGGGTGTCCCCGGCCCGCAAGCGCGGCGGCCTCACCGGGACAGCTCCAGCCGCGCCACACCCGGCGTCTCGAACCCGAACACCTGACCGTAGAACGACAACTCCGCCTCCAGCGCCGCCACGATCGTCGCCGCCTGCCGGAAACCGTGCTGCTCACCGGCGAACCGCTGGTAGGCGTACGGGATGCCACGCCCGGCCAGCTCGGCCACGAACCGGTCGGCCTGCTCCGGCGGGCAGATCCGGTCCTCCAGCCCCTGCTGGAACAGCACCGCCCCGGCCAGGCTCCCGACGTTCGCCAGCGGCGAGCGGTCGACGTACCGCTGCCGCGCCTCGGGGAACGGGCCGACCAGCCCGTCGAGGTACCGCGACTCGAAGTCGTGCGTGTCACCGGTCCACCCCGCCAGGTCCAGCACCGGGTACATCACCGTGCCCGCCCGGTAGGTCTTCGTCGTCGTCAGCGACGCCGCGGCGGTGAACCCGCCCGCGCTGCCGCCCCGGATCCCGATCCGGTCGCCGTCGGCCAGCCCGGCCGCCACCAGTGCCTCGGCCACCGCCACGCAGTCGGTGACGTCCACCGCGCCCCACTGCTCCCGCAGCCGCTCCCGGTAGGCCCGGCCGAACCCCGTCGACCCGCCGTAGTTCACGGCCGCCACGCCGATGCCGCGGCTGGTGAAGTACGCGATCTCCAGGTTCAGCTCGGCGAAGTGCTGCCCGGTCGGGCCGCCGTGGACGTCGATCAGCAGCGGCGGCCGCTCGCCGTCGGGAGCGGCGAACTCCGGGTTGCGCGGCGGGTACAGCACCACCGGCACGGCCTCGCCGTCCGGCGTGCTGAAGACCCGCTCCTGCGGCACCGGCAGGAACGCCGAGGGCAGCTCCGGCTGCGGCGTCAGGTCCGTCACCGCGCCTTCGGGGGAGACCCGCACGACCGCGGCTTCTCGCGCCGGGCCGCCCGCCACGCCCACGACGTCGTCGCCGGCCACCGCGAAGCTCGTCGAAGACCAGGCGGTCAGTTCTTCGGCCAGCGGCGTCACCGAGCCGTCCGCCTCGTCGAGCACCGCCAGCCGGCCCGACGCGAGCACCGCGTGCCGGCCCCCGCCCAGCGGGGCGAACCAGCGCGACCCCGCCTTCCACAGCGGCCCGCCCAGCTCCCGCTCGACCGGCGCCAGGTTGACCACCGACCCGTCCAGGCCGACCCGGTGCAGGTTCCACCAGCCGCCCGGGTCCAGCAGCGCCAGCAGCGTCGCCGGCGTCTCCCACTCGACCTGGCACACCGCGACGTCCACACCACCGGCCAGCACCCGGTGCGGCCCGAACGAGCCGTCCTCGCCGACGGGCGCCACGCACAGCTCGGTGCCGTCCCACGGCATCAGCGGGTGGTCCCAGCCGAACCAGGCCGCGTGCCGGCCATCCGGCGACAGCTTCGGCACGGTCAGGAACCGGTGGCTCGCGGCCAGGACCCGCTCGCCACCGCCGTCCACCGCGATGGCCACCAGGTCACGCTCGATGTCGGTGGGACGCGGCCCCGTGCTGCGCTCGCGGACCGCCCACACCTCGCCCGGCCGCCCGGCCCGCAGATCGCCGTAGCGGACGCTCTGCGGCTCGGCCGGCGACGGCGTGAGCGCCACCACGCCGATTTCGCTCTGCGCGTACACGCGCTGATCGGCCCAGTGCGTGAACACCACGAACCCGTCGGCCACCGCCCACGGCCGGCCGCCGTATTCGTGCAGCCGGTTGCGGACGTTCCACGGGGCCGGCAGGACGTCCTCGGTCCCGCCCGGCACCGCCCGGACCAGCGCGACCCGGCCTTGTTCGCCGGGTCTCGCCTCAGCCCACCACACCTCGCCGCCAACGACGTCGAGCCACTGCGGGCCGCCACCGGCGGCGGCCACTTCGGCGGCGGTGATGGGCGAAGACCAGGTTCCGCACGGGGAGATCCGAGACACCCCCCGAGGCTAGCGGCCCGCGAACGGTGGGGCGGCGGATGCCGATCATGCGCCGGTGGCCTAGGGTCGTCAGTGCTATGTCTCGCGTAATCCACGTCTTCCGCCAGCCGGATCGGTTCGTCGCCGGCACCGTCGGCGAGCCCGGCGATCGCACGTTCTACCTCCAGGCGTCGGAGGACGTGCGCACGATCAGCGTCACCATCGAAAAGCAGCAGGTCGTCGTCCTCGCGGAGCGCCTGAGCTCGCTGCTGGAGGAGGTCGCCAGCCGGTTCGGTGCCGACGTCCCCGACGACGCCCCCGAGGACCTGGTCGACCTCGACCCCCTCACCGTGCCGGTCGAGGAGGAGTTCCGGGTCGGCACCATGGGCCTGGGCTGGGACGCCGACAGCAGCGCCGTCGTCATCGAACTGCTCGCCATCACCGAGGGCGAGGTCGACGAAACCGTCGTGCTCGACGACACCGAGGAGGGCCCGGACGCCGTCCGCGTCTTCCTCAGCCCGGCCGCCGCCCGCGCCTTCGCCGAGCGGGCCGACCGCGTCGTCAACGCCGGCCGCAAGCCGTGCCCGCTGTGCGCCGAGCCGCTCGACCCGGCCGGGCACATCTGCCCCCGGCAGAACGGCTACCGGCGCGAGACCGACGCGGGCGAAGACTGACCATGACGCCCGCCCCGGCCGACCCCGCCTCCCGCGAACTCGTCACCCACGGCCGCATCGACGTCGAAGGCCGGCTGGTCGACGCCTCCAACGTCACGCTCTTCTGCGCCATCGAGCTCGACGGCGTCACCGGCCGGGTCGTCTACAAGCCGGTGTCGGGGGAGCGGCCGCTGTGGGACTTCCCCGACGGCACCCTCGCCGGACGCGAGGTCGCCACCGCGATCATCGCCGACACGACCGGCATCGGCGCGATCCCGCCGACGGTGCTGCGCGACGGGCCGTTCGGCCCCGGCATGGTCCAGCTCTGGGTGGAAACCACCGAGGACGACCTGGTGGAAGTCCTGCCGCCCGACGACGTCCCCGACGGCTGGCGCCCGGTGCTCAACGCCCACGACCGGTTCGGCGAACCCGCGGTGCTGGCCCACGCGAACCACCCCGGGCTGCGCGACCTGGCCGTGCTCGACATCGTCGCCAACAACACCGACCGCAAGGGCGGGCACCTCCTGCCCGGCGTCGACGGCCGCGTCTACGGCGTCGACCACGGCATCTGCCTGCACACCGACCCCAAGCTGCGCACCGTCCTGTGGGGCTGGATCGGCGAGCCGCTGCCGCCGGACACCGTCGAGAAGCTGCGCAAGCTGCGGTCGGAGCTCGACGGCGGTCTCGGCAAGACCCTCGCCGAGCACATCACCAAGTTCGAGATCCGCGCGCTGGCCACGCGCACCGACGTCCTGCTCGCCGAGGGCATCTTCCCCGAACCGGGTGACGACTGGCGAGCCATCCCGTGGCCGCTGTTCTAGTCGACGAGGCCGCCCGCGCGCGGCTGGTCGACCGCTTCGGCGCGGAACTGGCCGAGCCGTGGTGCGACGGTCTCCCGGACCTGGTGGCCCGTCTGACCGCGAAGTGGCAGCTGACGGTCTTCGAGGCCCGGCCCGGCAACACCGGCCGCACGCTGTTGTGCACCGGCCCCGACGGTGACCTGCGGGTCCTCAAGCTGACCCCGGATCCCGAAGTCGCCCGGCTCGAGTTCACCGGGCTGAGCGCCTGGGCCGGGTGCTCCCGGGTCGTCCAGGTGCTCGACGCCGACCTCGACGCCAACGCCATCCTCCTCGAAGGCCTGGTGCCGGGCACCGAGCTGACCGGGCGCGCCGTCCCGTGGGCCGAACTCGGCGAGCTGCTCGACCAGCTGCATTCCGCCGAACCACGGGGCGAGGTCCGGCGGCTCGCCGACGGCATCGAGTTCATCTTCGGCCTCTCCGAACGCCGCCGCCGCGACTCCCCGGCCGCCGCGCGGATGAGCGCCGACGTGCTGGCCACGGGCCGTGCGCGTGCGCTGGAGCTGGCCACCAGCGGGCCGGTCACCCTCATCCACGGCGACCTGCACCCGGCCAACGTCCTCGACGCCGGACCCGGCCGCGGCGCCGTGGCCATCGACCCGCGCCCCGCCCTCGGCGACCCGGCCCTCGACGCGATCGACTTCGTCTACGTCCCGATGGCGGCCGGCGGCACGATCGACGACGGCATCGCCGCCCTCGCCCCGCACGTGCGGGACTTCGACGCCGAGCGCGTCCGCGCCTGGTGCGTCGCGATGGCCCCGCTGATCGCGCTCGCGCCCCTGCGCCGCGGCGAACGGACGCCGTTCACCGACGCGGTCCTGGAACTGGCCCGCTGACCGGCGTGGCATGCCCCGGCTGAGCGTCCGCGGCCACTAGGTTGCCTGGTCGTGCGCTCCCAACGCTATGACGACGTGCTCGCCGGCCCGCGCCGCAAGAAGGTGCCGGAGGTCCCCGCCGAACCCGGCCTGGTCGTCGAGGACCCGGCCAGCGGCTACTGCGGCGCGGTGGTGAAGATCGAGCGCGAGCTCGTCGTGCTCGAGGACGCCAAAGGCCGTCACCGCGTCTTCCCCCTCGCGCCCGCCGGGTTCCTCCTGGAAGGCAAGCCGGTCACGCTGGTGCCGTACCGGGCGCCCGCGAAGGCCCCGGCCCGGCAGGTCTCGGCCTCCGGTTCGGTCCGCGTCGAGGGACTGAAGGCCCGGGTCGCCCGCGACTCGCGGATCTGGGTCGAGGGCAAGCACGACGCCGAGCTCGTCGAACGCGTCTGGGGCCACGACCTGCGTGTCGAGGGTGTCGTCGTCGAGCCGCTCGACGGCGTGGACGTGCTCGCCGACCGGATCGCCGAGTTCGGCACCGGCCCCGGCCGCCGCCTCGGTGTCCTGGTCGACCACCTCGTGCCCGGCAGCAAGGAATCCCGGCTCGTCGAAGCCGTCCGCGACGAGAACGTGCTGGTCACCGGTCACCCCTACATCGACGTCTGGGAGGCCGTGCGGCCCGAGGCGGTGGGGATCAAGGCCTGGCCGAAGATCCCGCGAGGGACCGAGTGGAAGCAGGGGATCTGCGACGCGCTCGGCTGGGGGCAACCTTTCGAAGGCTGGCAGCGTGTCCTGAGCGGAGTGAGCAGTTTCCGCGACCTCGAGACCCCGCTCATCGGGGCCGTGGAACGGCTCATCGACTTCGTCACCGAACCGGGGGAAGAGGGCTGAATGTCCGAATTGTCCAAGGTTACGCGAAGGTCACGTCCCGTCACCGCGCCGGTGCGAACCGGCGCGATCTGAGAGCATGAAGCCATGACTTGGGCACTGGTCTGGTTGATCGTCGGGATCGCCCTGGTGATCGCCGAGGTCGTCTCCGGCGACTTCGTGCTGATCATGCTGGGCGTCGCCGCGCTGTTCGGCGCCGGTGCCGAGGTCCTCACCGGGAACCTGGTCATCGACGTCGCCGTGTTCGCCGTCGCCTCCGTCGGCATGCTCCTGCTCGTCCGGCCCGCGCTCAAGCGGCGTTTCCTCTCCGGGCCGACCCATCACACCGGCATCGACGCGCTGATCGGCGCCCGTGCCGTCGTCGTGTCCACAGTGGACGCCGAAGCCGGGCAGGTGAAGCTGGGCGGCGACGTCTGGTCGGCCCGCAGCCTCGGCGAGCACCTGCCGCCCATCGCGCCCGGAACCCAGGTCACGGTGGTCGAGATCTCGGGTGCCACCGCCGTCGTGTCGGCCGAGCCGTGAGCCTCGGACTCGTCGTCGTCGGCGAAGGCCACGCCGCGGTGCTCGAACGCGGCGGGCAGTTCCGCGCCGTCCTCGGCCCCGGCCGCCACGTCGTGCTCCCGTTCGCCGACCGGGTCCGCGCCCGGTTCGACCTGGGTGACCAGATTCTTTCGGCCCCGCCCCGCCCGGTCGAAGCCGGCGACGGACGGGAGGTCCTCATCCGCTTCGAGGTCGTCTTCGCGGTGACCGATCCGCGCCTGGCCACCTACGAAATCGCCGCCCCGGCCCTGGCGATCGAGCAGCTGACCCGCACCGCGCTGCGGCAGGAAGCCGGCCTGACCACCGCCGAGCGCGCCGTCGCCGCACCCGGGGACCTGCACCGTACAGTGTGGACGGTCCTGCACGACACCACCGGCCGCTGGGGCGTCACCACCCGGGAACTGCACCTCGAGGTCAGCCCGCCCGCCGCACCCGGAACGCCGTCAACCGCGCAAGAATGGTACTAGGTAAGGGGAAATTCTCTTGACCGGATTTGTGATCGGCCTGGTCATAGCCTTGGCCTTGCTGGTGATCATCACGATCGCCAAGGCGGTCATGGTGGTGCCGCAGGCACAGTCGGCCGTGATCGAGCGGCTCGGCCGGTTCCGCACGGTCGCCTCGCCCGGCCTCAACATCCTCGTGCCGTTCCTGGACAAGGTGCGCGCCCGGATCGACCTGCGCGAGCAGGTCGTCTCGTTCCCGCCGCAGCCGGTGATCACCGAGGACAACCTGACGGTGTCGATCGACACGGTCGTGTACTTCCAGGTCACCGACTCGCGTGCCGCGGTGTACGAGATCTCCAACTACATCGTCGGTGTCGAGCAGCTGACCACCACCACGCTGCGCAACGTGGTCGGTGGCATGAGCCTCGAGCAGACCCTGACCTCCCGCGACTCGATCAACAGCCAGCTGCGCGGCGTGCTCGACGAGGCCACCGGCCGCTGGGGCATCCGCGTCGCCCGCGTCGAGCTGAAGGCGATCGACCCGCCGCCCTCCATCCAGGACTCGATGGAGAAGCAGATGCGCGCCGACCGTGAGAAGCGCGCCATGATCCTCACCGCCGAAGGTCAGCGCGAATCGGCGATCAAGACCGCGGAAGGCCAGAAGCAGAGCCAGATCCTCGCCGCCGAAGGTGCCCGCCAGGCCACCATCCTCGCCGCCGAGGCCGAGCGGCAGTCCCGCATCCTGCGGGCCCAGGGTGAGCGGGCCGCGCGCTACCTGCAGGCGCAGGGTCAGGCGAAGGCGATCGAGAAGGTGTTCGCCGCGATCAAGGCCGGCCGCCCGACCCCGGAGGTGCTGGCCTACCAGTACCTGCAGACGCTGCCGCAGATGGCGCAGGGCGACGCGAACAAGGTCTGGATGATCCCCAGCGACTACGGCAAGGCCCTCGAAGGCTTCGCCCGCGCGCTCGGTGCCCCGGGCGACGACGGCGTGTTCCGGTACGAGCCGCCGAAGGAGGACGACGTCCCGGACAAGCCCGACCTCGAGGACGACGAGGTCTCCAGCTGGTTCGAGACCAAGAGCGACCCGAAGGTCGCCGAGGCCGTCGCGGCCGCGGAAGCCGTGGCCCGCAAGGAGGTCCCGGCGATCGGGGCGCCCTCCTCGCCGCCCGCGCGGCCGTCGATCCCGCGCCCGGCCCAGCAGCAGGCCGAACCGGAAGCCGACGAAGACCGCGGCACCGAGGCCGTGCCCCCGCCGCAGCAGCCGTCGACGCCGAAGAGCGGCCAGCCGGCCCTGCCGCAGCCGCAGTCCCCGGCCGGACCGCCGCCGGGCGGCCAGTACCAGGGCCAGCCGCCGCAGGCCCCGCCGCCGGGCCAGTTCGGCGGCCCGCAGCAGCAGAACCCGGGCTCGGGCCCGTTCCCGCAGCAGCCCCCCTTCGGCGGCCCCCGCCGCTGACCCACCACCGTTGAGGGCCTCCCACCACACCCGGCGGGAGGCCCTCAACACGTGTGTCGTCCGTCCAGGTACGCGTGTCGTCCGTCCGGGTACGCGTGTCGTCCGTCCGGGTACGCGTGTCGTCCGGTCAGGTCCGCTGGTAGACGGTGACGTCGTCGATGTCCGCCTTGGAACGGTCCTTCAGGAAGATCACGCACAGCACCGTGACCGCCGCCGACAGGATGATGTAGCCGGAGATCGCGTACGGCGTCCCGGTCGTGTGCAGCAGCCACGTCGCCAGCAGCGGCGCCGGTCCGCCCGCGAACACCGACGCCAGCTGGTACCCCAGCCCCGCGCCGCCGTAGCGCAGGTGCGTCGGGAAACTCTCGCCGATCAACGCCGCCTGCGGGCCGTACTGCAGCGCGTGCGGGATGAACGACACGACGACCGCGACGAACACCAGCGCGTGGCTGCCGTGCGCCAGGATCGTGAAGTACGGGAAGGCGATCAGTCCGGTCAGGACCGCCCCGCACAGGTAGACCCGCTTGCGGCCGAAGGTGTCCGACAACGCCGAGAACAGCGGGATCAGCGCCAGCTCGCACGCCGCCCCGACGAGGACCGCGTTGAGCACGAACGTCTTGCTGAAGTCGTGCCGCGACACGACGTAGATCAGCACGTAGCTGGTGAACAGGTAGAACGGCATCTGCTCGCTGAACCGGACGCCGGCCGAGAGCAGGATCTCCCGCCAGTGGTGCCGGATCGCGTCGAGCACCGGCGTGCGCGCGGTCTGCCGGTTCTCGACGAGCTTGGCGAACATCGGCGTCTCGAGGATCTTCAGCCGGATCACCAGCCCGACCGCGACGAGCACCAGGCTGAGCAGGAACGGGATCCGCCAGCCCCAGGAGTCGAAGGCGGCGGGGGAGAGCGTCGCCGACAGCAGCGTCATCCCGCCGGTGCCCAGCACCAGCCCGACCGGCACGCCGATCTGCGCGAAACTGCCCAGCAGCCCGCGTTTGCGCTGGTTGCCCCACTCCATCGCGAGCAGCACCGAGCCGCTCCACTCACCGCCGATGGCGATGCCCTGCACCAGCCGCAGCAGCACCAGGATCAGCGGCGCGGCGAAGCCGATCGCCGACGTGCCGGGCAGGATCCCGACGACGCCGGAGGAGATGCCCATCAGCAGCAGCGTGACGATCAGCGTCGCCTTCCGCCCGATCCGGTCGCCCCAGTGCCCGAAGATCGCGGCCCCGACCGGCCGGGCCGCGAACCCGACCGCGTAGGTGGCGAACGACTGCATGGCGCCGGCGTAGGCGCTCGAAGCGGGGAAGAACAAGTGCGGGAAGACCAAGGCCGCCGCGGTGTTGTAGAGGAAGAAGTCGTACCACTCGATGGTCGTGCCGACCGCGCTCGCCAGCGCCGCCCGCCGTACCTGCACTCTGCTGTCCGCCGGCACCTTGTGAGTGACGCCGTTGTCGCCCAGAACCATCTCGCAACACCTCCGGTGACCGATGTCACACAACAGTGTGACGCCCGACGACGATTTCGGCGATCGATGACCGGTTTCTCGTCCAGTCGGTGACCGGGCACCGGAGGTGCCGCGGGACTCAGGTGGCGATGGTGGCCACCGGCTCCACGCCGTAGGTGCGCGCGTAGCCGTTCTCGAAGCCCACCAGCAAGTCCACGACCTCGAACCAGCGGTCCCAGAACGGGGTTTCCCGCAGCGCGTCGATCAGCAGCCGGTAGGTGTCGTGGTCGTCGGCCTCCCAGACCCAGACGTCGGTGACCCGCGCGGAGTAGAACTCCGTGTCGTAGAAGCGGGACCGGACGCCGTGGGTCCGTGCTTCGATCACCGGAACGATCTGGGTCTTGAAGGCGTGGATGCGTTCGTCGACGGGCAAGGCCAGCCACTCGGGCGTGGTCTTGACCAGCATGAACGCGGTGACGGTCGGCTCAGCGGGCATCGGCGGCCTCCGGGGCGGCGAGAACGGCGGGCTTGAGGGTCGTGGCGCACCAGTGCGCGAATTCGGTACCCGACGGCGTCGAGCGGGTGACTCCGGCGTCGAGGCCTTCGTCCTTGGCGCGTTTCATGGCGACCATGGCCTCGACGAACGCGGCATCGAGGCCGTAGCCGAGCATCGTGGCCCGCAACTCCTCGAGTGACTCGCGGTGGTAGCGGACCGGGCGGCCCAGCTCCTCGGTCATGATGCGGGCCAGGTCGTCCGGCGACAGGTCCCGCGGGCCGAGCACCGGGACGCTGCCGACGCCGGTCCACGAGCGGTCCAGCAGCAGCCCGGCCGCCGCCGCGGCGATGTCGGCGACGGCCACCAGCGGGGCCGGGCGGTCCGCGGCGACGGTGTCGGTGAAGACGCCGTGGTCCCGGATCGAGCCGGCCTCCTCCAGGAGGTTCTCGAAGAACGACGGGCAGGCCAGCGCGCGGTAGGCGACGCCGGAGGCGGCGATCAGGTCGTCCACGGCCAGGGTCGCGGTGACCAGCCCGGCCCGGGCGGCCTGCGGGGTGCCGCGGCCGAGCGCCGAGACGCCGACGACGTGACCGACACCGTGTTCGGCGAACGCCCGCGCGGCCGGGCGGGTGAAGCCGCGGTAGCCCTGCTCGGGCGGGACCGAGCCGTCCGGTGGCACCAGCCAGAACACGGCGTCGGCCCCGGCGAAGGCGCGCTCGGCGGTCGCGGCGTCGCCGTGGGAGCCGGTGACCACGTCGACGCGTTCCCGCACGGACTCCGGGAGCCGGGCCGGATCACGGACCACGACCCGGAGCTCCTCGCCGGCTTCGAGCAGCGAAGACAGCAGGCGCCCGCCGATCTGGCCGGTGGGAGCGGTGATGACGATCATGGAACCTCGCGGTTGTGTCGGATCGGATTGACCCCTCGATCGTGCGGATCCCGACCGCATTGCCACAATGGGAACATCAGCAACCAATCCTTGCCCGAAACGGAACAATGCTGGTGAGCGACCCGCTACCGAACCTCGACGCCAACCTCGCCGTCGCCCTCGATGCCCTGCTGGCCGAGCAGAGCGTCACCCGGGCCGCCGAGCGGCTGCGCACTTCGCCTGCGGCGATGAGCCGCACCCTGGCCCGGCTGCGCCGGGTGCTGCAGGATCCGCTGCTGGTGCGGGCCGGGCAGGCGATGGTGCCCACGCCCCGCGCCGAGGAGCTGCGGGACGAAGCCGCCGCGGTGGTCCGGCGGCTGGCGGCCCTGCTCACCCCGGGCGGCGGGATCGATCCCGCCACGCTGCGGCGCACGTTCACCGTCCAGGCCGCCGACGTCGTCGGCGCGGCGGTGGCGCCCGGCCTGCTCGGCCTGGCCCGCCGCCAGGCGCCGGGCGTCTCCCTGCGGGTGCTGGCCGAGGAGTTCGAGGCGGGCCCCGCCCTGCGCGAGGGCCGGATCGACCTGGAGATCGGGAACATCGGCCACGCCGACCCGGAGGCCCGGGTCGAAGATCTGGTGACGCTGCGGATGGCGGCCGGCGTCCGCGCCGGGCACCCGCTCACCGAAGGCGTCCTGACGCCGGCCCGGCTGGCGGCGGCGGAGCACGTGGCGGTCAGCCGCCGAGGCCGCTTCACCGGGCCGCTGGACGCGGCCCTGGCCGAACACGGGCTCACCCGCCGGGTCGGCGCCGTCCTGCCCGGGCACCTGGCGGCGATGGCCCTGGCCGCTGCCGGCGATGTCGTCTGCCTGGTCCCGGCCGCCGTGCCGGGCGAACCACCCTCACCACTCGGCGACATGGCCCACGCACTGGGCTTGCGCCTGTTGGAGATCCCGCTGCCGCTGCCGCCCTTGAAGATCGGCATGGCGTGGCATCCGCGCCACGCCGCCGACAGCGGCCACCGGTGGCTGCGCGACGCCGTGCGCCGGCTCCTCCAGCCCGGCCGGAAGCTTGCCGATTAGGCAACTTTGCAGATTATGCAAGTTTCGGTACGGTGGGCTCATGGACACCGACCGCGCCGGCCTTCGGGAGCGCAAGAAGCGGGAAACGCGCATCGCGCTGAGCTGGGCGGCGATCCGGCTGACCGTCGAACGCGGCTTCGACAACGTCCGGATCGAAGACATCGCCGCCGAAGCCGGGGTGTCCACCCGGACCTTCAGCAACTACTTCGGCAGCAAAGGCGAAGCCATCGTCGCCCGGCACCACGACCGGGCGCGCGCCATCGCCGCCGCGCTGCGGGCCCGGCCGGCCGGGGAACCGATCTGGGACGCCCTTACCGGCGCCGCGCTCGACGGGTTCGCGCTCGGCGAACCGGTGCCCGACGGAAAACCCGCCGACCGGAGCTGGGTCGAAGGGCTGCGGCTGATGGTCGCCGAACCCGCCCTGCAGGGGGAGTTCCAGAAAGCCGGTGCGGCCGCCGAAGCCGAGTTCGCGCTCGCCGTCGCCGAACGCACCGGCACCGACGTCACCCGGGACGTCTACCCGCGGCTCGTCGCGGGGGTCGTCGGTGCCGCGCTCAACGTCGTCACCCAGCAGTGGCTGGTCGCCGATCCGCGACCGGCCCTGGAAGACGTCCTGCGGGACGTCTTCGGCCGGCTCGCCGCCGGCCTGCCCGAACCCCGCTGAGCCACCTCATCCGAAGACCCGAAGAAGCGCCCGCACGCCGGGCCGCTTCGCCATGCCCACCAAAGGGGAGCGAACCATGGAAGACGTCGTCATCGCCGGAGCCGGCCCCAACGGCCTCATGCTGGCCTGCGAACTCGCCCTCGCCGGCGTCCGGCCGCTGGTGCTGGAACGGCTGCCCGAACCGAGCACCGAGAACCGCGCCAACGGCCTCGTCGGCCAGGTCGTCCGCCTCCTCGACCGCCGCGGCCTGCACGAGCGGCTCGCCGGCCCGATCGCGCCGCCCGCGCCGGCGTTCGTCTTCGGCGGGCTGCGCCTCGACCTCACCCTCGCCGAACGCAATTCCTTCACCATCCTCGGCGTGCCACAGCGGCAGGTCGAGGCGATGCTCAACGCACGCGCCGCCGAACTCGGCGTCGAGGTCCGGCGCGGCCACGAGCTCACCGGCCTCACCCAGGACGCCGACGTGGTCACCCTCGACGTCACCGGTCCCGAAGGGGCGTACCGCATCGGCGCCCGGTACGTCGTCGGCGCGGACGGCGGCCGCAGCGTCACCCGCAAGCTCACCGGCATCGGCTTTCCCGGCGTCACCGAAGACCGCACGTTGTCCTTCACCGCGAACGCCACGGTGCCCGCGGAGTTCGCCGACGCGGAGTCGGGCGGCCTGCGGGTGCCGGGCCACGGCCTCATCCCGCCGTTCTTCCACTACCGCACCGAAACCGGCCTGTTCGTGTACGCGCCGTTCCCGGCCGGCCCGCTGATCAGCACCATGGAATGGACCGACGAACCGGAGTCCGGCGACGAGCCGCCGATGTCCCTCGACGAGCTGCGCGCGAGCGTCCGGCGCGTCCTCGGGGTCGAGCTGCCGCTCGGCGCGCCCGAGGGCGACGGCCCGCACCTGCTGCGGCGGCTGCGCGGGCGCAACACGCGGCTGGCCGAGAAGTTCCGCGAAGGGCGCGTCCTGCTGGTCGGCGACGCCGCGCACGTCCACTCCGCGATCGGCGGCCCCGGCCTCAACCTCGGCCTGCAGGACGCCGTCGGCCTCGGCTGGAAGCTCGCCGCCACCGTGCGCGGCTGGGCGCCGGCGGGCCTGCTCGACACCTACGAGAGCGAACGCCGCCCGGTCGCCGAGCGCGTCGTCATGCACACCCAGGCCCAGTCGGCGCTGATCAGCCCCGGTCGCGACGTCACCGCGCTGCGCGAGCTGTTCGGCGAACTCCTGCGGCTGCCGGGCACCGTGCAGCACATCGCCGACCTGATGTCCGGCGCCGACGTCCGGTACGAGCCGGGCACCGACCACCCGCTCGACGGCCGCTGGGCCCCCGATCTCGTCCTCGCCGACGGCACCCGGCTGGCCGAGCTGACCACGACGGCCCGGCCGCTGCTGCTCGACTTCACCGGCTCGCTCGGCGACGAGCTGCGAGGCTGGACCGACCGCGTCGACCTCGTGCCCGGCCACGCGGAGGGCGACGCGACCGCGCTGCTCGTCCGGCCCGACGGGTACGTCGCCTGGGCGAGCAGCGCGGCGGAGCCGGACGACACCGAACGCAAGGCGCTGCGCACAGCCCTGGAACGGTGGTTCGGCCACCCGCTTGACGCGTAGGATATCTCCTACGTATTGTCGCCGGCATGACGATCACCCACGTGCAGTTCCTGACCCTGCCGGTCGCCGACCACGCCCGCGCGCGGGACTTCTACGTCGGCAAGCTCGGCTTCGAAGCCCTCGTCGACCGCCGCACGCCCGAAGGCGGCCGGTTCGTGCTGGTCGCGCCCAAGGGGGCGATGACCGGCGTGGTGCTGACCGACCAGCAGGTCACCGGGGTCGAGCCGGGTCCGCGGCACTTCCAGCTGCAGACCACCGACGTCGACGCCGATGTCGCCGCATTGCGGGCGGCCGGGGTCGACGTCGCC